>JAFAIO010000167.1 GCA_019236675.1 Verrucomicrobiota bacterium | reverse complement strand
CCGCCTTTATCTTTGTGGCCTTCGCGATCTTGCTGTGAATTTCCTGTCTTCGTGTCTAGTCGCGTGGGTGTGCCGTTCTTTTTCTGCGCTTTTTGCGCCTTTTCGCGGCTATTTCTTCCCCTCTCTTTGTGTCTTCTTGCCTTTGTGTGAGATTCCTACCGCCTCGGGTGTCGCCGCATCAGAAAGTTTGGGATTCCAAGAACGTGGACCTGCTTGATCATTTCGAAGCCGAACCGTTGATAGAAAGCAACGTTTTCAGGACGATCGGTCTCGAGATAACCGGAGATCGTGGTCCGGTCGAGATCCTCGCAATAGAGCCCCATTAGGCGTTGACCAATGCCGCGACCTTGGGCAGCGGGATCGATCCCGATTGGTCCCAAGTGGCAATGTGGATCTTTCAGATCGTGTTTCGACCAGGTCGTTAACCAAGCGCTGAGCCGCAGTGAGCGCTGTAGGCCGAACTCCTGGATCATCCTTGGCAGCATGGCCAGTTTCTCCAGGCTAGGAAGTTGGCATCGGGGCGAGGTTACCCAATGGATAAAGCCGACGATATGCGGCCCGTCCAGGGCAACCAGTTTTCTTCCGCGCATGACGCGAAGACCACCTCTGAAAAAGGCCTTGTTCATGGATACCTGGTCCACACCAAAAGCCGCGACATTCAGAGGGTTCACGACAAAGGCGCGGGCGAGAACATCGGCTGTGTCGTCCGTCATCTCGGGGTTGAATTCTCTGATGGTGATCTCGGGCATCGCGCAGCTTACGCCGTCCAGGGTTGGTCGCGCCAGATCGAGGACGGCGGCTCGACTGAGCTCGCCGAAGTCCTGCGACGCGACAAGTTTCTGCGGCTATTCCCAGTCTGTCTTTGTGGCCTTTGTGATCTTCCTGTTTAATTTTTCTGTTCTCTTGCAGCTTGGTGTGAGGTTTCAGGTCTTTCGTTGGCGCTTAGGGTGTGGCGCGCGAAATCGAGGACGAGGACGAGAACGATTGTCAGGGGCTTCGGTGTTACGTGATTGGTTGACACCGGCGCTGTGCCTGGAGAATCTTTGTGTGTGAAACCGGGAAGTAGTCGCCGGGATTTCATTCGTCGAGCACTCGTTGGCGGGGCGATCAGTGGAGCTCTATCGCGCGCGATCTCTTCCGTTGCTCAAAGTGAGGCCGGCACCGTCGACCGGCGTAGACTGGGGCGAGTTGGGGTTGATGTGTCCATTCTCGGTCTCGGATTAGGCGGAGCGTTCATGGACGCTTATGAACAGCGATTAGAGGCCGGGCATGCGATGCTCGAATCAGCACTCGCCAAAGGCATTAATTATTGGGACACCGCGCGTGGTTATGGCCCTAGCGAAGGGATGATTGCGCCGGTTCTCGCTCGGAACCGGAGCCGAGTTTTTCTCGCGAGTAAGAGTGATTCCCGCGATTACGACGGGTTCAAACGTGACTTGGAAGAGAGCCTGCGCGTTCTCCGAACAGACTATATCGATCTCTATCAATTGCATGATCTACGGTCATCCGAATCGGCGAATCTCAGCGCCATTGAATCAGGGGCGGTGCGAGCGGCCCATGAAGCGAAAGAGCAGAAAAAGATTCGTGCATTCGGCATCACCGGACATTCCGGCGCGGGCCTTTTGATCGAATGCATCAAACGTTTTGATCCGGATACAGTGCTGACGGTCTTTCTAGCTACCCGCCCGGAGAACGGGCGATTTGAGAACGAGCTGTTACCATTGGCTCGATCGCGGCAAATGGGCGTGGTCGCGATGAAAACGATCAGGTACGGGCGTCCGGCGGGTTTACCGGCCGCCGAACTGCTTCGATACACGTTAAGTTTGAACGGCGTACATACAACCATCATAGGGCTGGATACGCCCGCACATTTGGAGGCGAATGTCGCGATAACCACCGGATTTAAAGCGATGAAAAACGCCGAGCGAGATGAGTTTCACGGAGAGGCGAGAGGAGCATTGGCAACCGTCGTGCAGCCTTGGGAAGATCCGGACTATGTGGACGGGGCCGTAGGTTAACCCCGGGAATAGCCCCGACCGAAAACAAGACAGAAAAATCTCACGCAAAGGCGCGAAGCCGCAAAGGTAAAACCAAATACGGAATAGCCGCAAAAGACCGCAAGGAGCGCAAAGAAAAAGAACGTGCCAGGGATATGTCAGTCAACGTTGTCAGTCGCGTGTAGCGGTGACTAGAATAGAGACGCTGAGGTAATCCTCAATCAAAAATCTTTGCGTTCCTTGCGTTTTTTTGCGGCTATTCCTGCCTCTGTTTTAACCTTTGCGGCTTTGTGTGAGATTTTCTGTATTTACGGGCTGCCGTAGGTTGCAGGGTCCGAGGCCAGGAACTCTTCCACTTGGCTCCGCGTGGGAATACCGCGCTGGCCACCGGGTTGAGTGGCTTTCAGGCCGGCGGCAGCGGTGGCAAGACGGACACATTGGTCGAGGGGAGCTCCTCGAACAAGACCAGCCGCGTAGGCACCGTGGAAGACGTCGCCGCAACCGGTGGTATCGACCGCGCGCACCTTGAATGCCGGTTGATGATGCACGACACCATCTTTACCCAGGAACCAACTCCCAGCTGTTCCGCAGGTGACGACTACCGCCTGACAATCCCGGTGCCAAACCGCTTTCGCAGCGGTTTCGGGAGCGGTTTCGCCGGTGATTTTTTGCGCAAAATCCAGGGGAAGCACAACGTGATCAACCAGCCGGATCAGCTCCGGAAACTGTGGGTGATTCGAATCTTCGAAATCAGCCACCACAGGGATTCCTGCGTCTCGAGCAATCGCCGCCGCCCTGAGACACCCGGTCATCCCGTATTGATCGAGAAAAAGAATCCGCGTCGCCCGGATTGCTGACTCGTCCGGCAGGAGATCATCGGCGCCGATACGGCCATCAATCCGATAAAAGATATTTCGGGTTCGGGTTTCGGCCGCAACGATAATCACTGCGTGTGGCACGGGTGCATCCTTAGCTCGAGGCGCATGAGAAATATCGACGCCTTCTCGCAGAAAATTTTCTTCCACGATCCGGGAAAAATCATCAACGCCCAATAGCCCGGCAAACGCGCACCGAGCGCCGAGCCTGGCTGCCGCCACTAGAGCGGTCCCGGTCAGCCCACCGCATTGGCGATCCCAACTTAGTACCCGAGTCTTCGTGTCTGCCGCGGGATACGATCCCGGTACGAACAGGAGATCGTCCACCGACACACACCCGATACCGAGAATATCAAAGGATGAATTCATACAGCAAATGGGGACCGCGAATGGAATCTAACCGCAGCCCCGAAATTCTCCGGAGAATTTCGGGGCTGCGGTTAAGGTTTGTCTTTTTATTCGCGTCCATTCGCGGTTGAGTTTTGGCTCGCCACGATGATTTCAACGTTTGCCTGACTCAGCGCCTGGAGCAGGTCCGCCGGCGGATCGCTGTCGGTCACCAAGATATCGACAGCGTTGAGGGGGGCGACTTGGGCAAACGCGTTGAAACCGAACTTTGACGCGTCGGCCACTACGATGGTACGCCGGGCGGCCGCTTGGGCAACCTCTAAACAATATATTCAGTTGGTGGCCGACGATCTGGGCTGGGCCTCTGTACCGCCCGGCACTCGGAAATCGACCTACGAGAACCCTGAGTATAAGAAGAAAGCACCGTTTGCCGAGGCTACTCTCAAGGCGATGCAGACGGCCGATCCGACGAACCCCTGCGTTCAGAAAGTCCCTTATACCGGGATCACATTTGTCGGTATTCCCGAGTTTCAATCCCTGGGCACCACCGTCGGTCAAAACGTCGCCGGACTCGTAACCGGCAAAACCTCATTGGAACAGACCTTGAAGCTGAATCAGAACGAAGCCGAAAGGACCATGAAACAGGCAGGGTATTTGAAGTAGTGAGTTCAAGGGGCGAGCGCATGGTTGTCCCTTGTTCGGGGTGGTGAATTCGGCGGGGTGGCGGAAAAGTAATCAGTAATCAGTACGTCAGTAATCAGTGGTCCTGGGCGAAAATGGACCGTATTGGGTATGAAACGGACCACGTCGTTGTCTCAAACCGACCTTCAAGAGTCTTCGACTGATTATTGACTCACTGATTACTGATTACTTTTCCGCCATCTCCTGCAACGACGAAAGTATCCCCGATCGACCACCACTCACGTGGGACCTGCGGACGCTCGTCTTGCCTTAGCGAGCTCAAATGACTTGCGCATCAGGTTGATGGCGTGTTCCACATCGGCTTCTGATCGGAGGAAAAAACTGATCCAGCCGCTGTTTGGCAAAATATGATGCGGCTCGGCTTGGCCGGTGCTAACGAGCTCGTCACGGACCGGCTTGGGGAATGGGATATCGACCAAGCGGTCGCCATGAATATGACCTAGCTCTCGTTTCCCTAACATGAATGCGGTTCCTCCAAACCGATGGGGAGCCAGGGTAATCCCTCCCCAGGAGCTTACGGCTTCGGTGATTCGTTTTTTTGCGTCTCTAATGGGCATAACGTCGGGTGGTGGACTGGTTCTCGTCGGGGTAGTTCTCAGGGATCGCAGGGACGGGCTCTATGGGACTCACGGGCCTAATGGGAAACGTTAACGGGCGAACCCTAGTCCGCTAGCCCGATGACTTGTCGGATCGATGCATGGTTTTCGCCGGCTTTGATCATGAAATCGGCTACGTCAGCGCGCGAGATATTGAATCCAAACGGTGGGAGGTGGCCGATTCTTATCCGGTATCTGCCGGTGCGCGGTTTATTCGTCAATTGAGGCGGGCGAACCAAGGTCCAATCGAGTCCGCTCTCGGCAATGATGTTTTCCATTTCACCGGCATCGCGTACGACTCCCGGGAAAAACAAACGCCCGAAAAGGTGGGCAGGCGGGATAATTGCATCCTTGAACAGGAAAGCGGTTGATTCGATCACAACACGCCTAACACCGGTCTGTCGCATTCCGCTGGTTAGTGCGGTGGCAAAACGTCGGAGTAAATCAGCATCAGCCTTGGAGATAGGGAGCCGGGGACCGAAAGCCGATAGGACTGCCTCCTGACCGGCCAAGACTCTGCCAAGATCGGCGCTATCCAAAAGATTTCCGCGAACAACGCTGAGGCGCTCTCTGAAGTTTTCGAGTGGACCCGTGTTCCGAACAAACGCCGTGACCGTGTGCCCGCGTTCGACCGCTTGGGTAACAACTTGAAGCCCAGTGGCGCCGGTCGCGCCGAGTATCAGTATTTTCATCGTAAGGGATGACCGGCGGACGGTGGGTTTTGTGACAATGAATTTTCCGCTAGGCCGCCTCGTCCTCCGGCAATGAAAGTAAGAAGTAAGTAGTAAGCCGTAAGCAGTTCGGATTCGCCAGTCCGTTCAGATTGCTGACACCTTGCTTACTGCTCACTGCTTACTTCTTATCGCTTACTTTCTGGCTGCCCGAGGGCGCGCTGCCGCTAGAACCCTCCTTCAACTCCGGCAAGTGTGCCAATTTGTCCGGGTTGGTAACCACGAAAACGTCCTTGATTTTGCCTTTTCTGATGTTCACAGAAACCACCGAGAATGCTTTTCCGTGCAGATAACCGATCACGGCGCGTTTTCCATTGATCTCGGCCACGTGGCTGACCAGCTCTTTTGGTACGGTCTTTTCCATGCTCCGCAGAATGCCGCGAGCAACGTTCTCAGACCCCTTAATCGGTTTCGATAGAGCAACCGCCTTGCCGCCGCCATCGGAGTGAAGCACAACATCACGCGCCAATAAAGCGACCAGGCCGTCCATGTCGCCAGTGCGTGTCGCCTGTAGAAATCGGTCCAGTAGATCGGTGTTATCTTGAGTCGAAGTTTTGAATCGCCGGCCGACGGCTCCCACATGTTGCCGAGCCCGACGCAGCACTTGCCGGCAGTTGGCTTCGCTTTGATCAAGAATTTCCGCGATTTCCGTATGTTTGTAGTTAAATACCTCATGGAGAAGGAATACCGCACGTTCAACTGGGGTGAGCCGCTCTAAAATGATTAGAAATGCCATCGAAAGTGATTCGTCGATTTTCAGCGTTTTCAGCGGGTCGCTGTTTGCATCTGTTAACAGTGGTTCCGGTAACCATTCGCCGACATATTCTTCGCGTTGAACCCGCGCAGATTGCAGATGATTCATGCAGAGGCGGCTAATTATTGTCACCAGGAACGCTCGCGGTGATCGGATATTTTGGTCCCTCGATTGATGCCATCGAATAAAAGTCTCTTGCAGCATATCCTCGGCGTCGGCGATCGTTCCGAGCATGCGATAAGCGATAGAGAAAAGCTGCCCGCGGTATTGGTCGAAAGTAGCGAGCCGGATCGCATCCTCCGCACTCGTCGTTTGCGCATTTTGGTTGCGGCTGGTGTGGTTGCCGTTCATGGTTCGGGCGTGGAGCGGTCACCGCTTCACCAATAGCAAATAGCAGATAGCAAATCGGTGCGTTCACGAAGTTGCAGGAGTTGAAGGAAAACAGGCGGCGTTAGAAGGGAGACCGGATAGGGGAGCGTTTCGTGACACAGGAGGCGCGTGGGAACGAGCGAGAGCGGAGGAACGGGGATGGTGGTCGGTCCTTCCAAGGGGGCGATTGT
>JAFAIO010000156.1 GCA_019236675.1 Verrucomicrobiota bacterium | reverse complement strand
TTTGATTTCGAAAGGTAGATTATTCGCTCCGCGCAAAGTGCCGTACCGTGCAGGCCACCCCAAAGAACGAAATTCCAACTCGCTCCATGCCAAAGTCCGCCGAGCAACATTGTCATCATCAGATTGCGGATCTGCCGCAACCGGCCGCCGCGATTCCCTCCCAGGGGGATGTAAAGATAATCTCTTAGCCAGGTCGAAAGAGAGATATGCCAGCGGTGCCAGAAAGTAGTAAAACTCGTGGCAGAATACGGGAAATTAAAATTGTCTGGCAAACGGTAGCCGAACAATCGAGAGACTCCAATGGCGATTAAGGAGTAGCCGTTGAAATCGAAATAGATCTGACAGTAGAAACCGAGTGCCCCCGCCAAAAGGTATACACCTGAAAATTGGTCTGGTGCCCGAAAGACGTCATCGACGAAGGGCGCTATGCTATCAGAAAGGACTGCCTTGTAGAGAAAACCGGTGGCGATCGCTTGTAGTGCGATAAAGAGATCATCACCGTTCAGCGAACGCCTGCTCTCGAGTTGGGGTAAGAACACGGTGGCTCGAACGATCGGTCCGGCCACCAGTTGCGGAAAAAAGGAAATATAAAGCGTGACATCCAACAGCGAGACCTCCCGGTCGACGGAACCGCGGAAGGTATCCACAGCTAAGGTAATGGCGTGAAACGTATAGAAGCTAATGCCAACCGGCAGGATCACGCGAAACGTCAGGCTGGAAGCGACTGCGTGAACGCCCATGCTGTGTAAAAGGCCTAAGAGGTTATCCTCAAAGAAGTTGAAATATTTGAAGAAACCCAGCACCGCCAGCTCGATCCCGATGCAACACCATAAATAGATTAGAGCTCCTCGCCGGTTTCCCTTTCTCCTTTCTTTGAGGAGAAGTCGCGCTCCGAAATAAACCGACAGGATAACAAAGCCGAGCAACCCGAGAAAACGCCAGTCCCACCAAGCGTAAAAGACAAAGCTTGCCCCGACTAACAATATCTTCCTCGAAAAATTCGTAGGCAAAAGCCAGTAGGTTGGTAATACCAACAACAAAAAACAAAAGAAGGATCCTGAATTGAACAGCATTAGAGATCTTTTGATCGAATTCGCTCAGCTAGATACTTAGCGAATTCCGCAGAGTAGATTTCTGCACCGGGTTCCTGGAGGTGAAGCTCGTCATACCAGAGCGAAAGCGGACTTAGTTTTGCCATCAGCGGTGTGCCGTCCCCATCAAAGAACCGCTCCTTGCCGGGTTGGCGTCGCTTCCACACATTGTAGTCCGCGTTCTGCTTCGACCAGCTAGGAAAGGCAAAGAAACATTCGGATACGGGAAGTCCGCGGAATACGTCGCGGAAGTCACTGTCTCTTTTTCGCTGCCACGCCAGGTTCTCAGCAAAAGTCGAGGTTAAGCGCTTGTCGAGTCCCGGGTCCGGCACAGTCTCGAGTGAGCCTTTCGGAGCGAAGTTCGGGCTTTGGGTGAGATTAGGGATGAATGGCGCCGTCTTGGACGGCGGACTTATATCTTGCATCCTGGTCAGGTAACCGACGTGGAACAGATTGAAGAGTGCGCATCCGCCTAGATTGGTGAGGAGTGTATGTTCTCTGATCCAGGTGATAGGCCGGTATTTTAGGGCCAACCAGGAGAAAATCATCGGAAGCTGGGAGGGAGCCAGGTAGCGGAGCGACCGGCCAGTCGACCCATTTCTTAAGAAGTTAGACAAAGGATTTTTATCGTAACCAAGCTCGACTTCCCGGCAGAGGATTAACTTCACCCGGCGAAGAGCTTCGACCTGGTTTGGTGGCAAAGCTTCGACAAATTCCTTTAAATATTCGTAGCGCTCGGCGTGATTCGCGCCGGCAAAAGATAGTTGAATCACGAGCGACGGGATACCCTGTTCGGTCAGTACTTGCTGCACTCGGTTGCCGTCCAGACCGTTCATGGTCAGGCTACTTCCCTCGACTACGATAACGCATTGGATGCCGGCCAAACCGCGCTGATCCAGCTTTTGCAGGCCTTGTGAAACGAGTCCCGGAGCCGGCGAATCCGGGTATGATTTCGGCAGCGGCATCGACAGATTCACAGCGACCAGCCAAAGCGCTAGCGGGAGCAAAAGACTATACCACCGAGGCATTCGCCGCATCCCGGACGGCACCCGGACCGCAGCCAGGACAACCAATAACAGACTGCCAAGCAGCGGCATTATCATAGAAAAGCCCCATAAACATGAGACCCACGTGGTATAAGAAGGACGATTAACGCAAGTCTAAAGCCGGTGATTTTTGATGGCATCGATCCAGTAATTGGCAAAGACCTGAGTGAAAATGCGCGCCCCGGCGGGCCGAAGATGAATTTCATCGGCCCAAAGATCCGGATCCGCTAACTTCTGCCGCAGAGGCTCAGTGTCACCGTTGAAAAATGGCCGTTTTTTCGAGTTATCGGCCAACCAGAAATTGTATCGATACATGGTGGGATACCAACTGGTGACGCTGAAGAACCACTCCGTTCCTCCGATTTTCGCGAACAGCTTGGCATACTCGCGGTCACGGGCCGACACCCAGCCCGCAATCGATGCGTAGATCTTCAAATCGTCCTTAGAAGGTTCTTTTGGGAAGGCCAGCGGAAGTGGACCTTGTGGATTAAAATCTGCGCTTCGCGTTTCTTTCGGAACAAAGCCATTTTGCGGGGGCAAGGAACCTCCCTTGGCCACCCGCGCGAAATAACCAACGCGGAATAGATTAAAGAGTTCCATCGCGGCAATAGATCCGACCAATTCTCGTTTCCTTACGAGGCCGTTCCAACCGGAGCTGAGCGCAAACCAATGTACGATATCCGGTAAATTTCTGGCGTTTAAATAGGAGAGAGCGACATCAGTAAAGAAGTTACCTTCCAATTTGTTGAAAGGATCGCGGTCGTAGTAGTACTCGATTTCTCGGCATAGGAATACTCGAGACCGTTTCAACTGTTCAACTTCCTTGGCATCGAGCCCCTGTACGAATTGCCGCAGAATTTGCAAGCGCTCTAAATGGTTAGAGCCATCCAACGCGATCTGGATCACCGATGCACTAATACCTGCTGCTCGTAGTTCTGTTTGCAGCAGGTCTCCGTCGACCGCTCTTGACGTTGGGCTGCTCCCTTCAATCACCAAGACGTATTGACCTAATGACTGTTCTTCCTCTTTGAGCCTCTCATGGGCGAACTTAGCTACCCGGGCTGATGCTGCGTCAGGATACGAGAGCTCAAGCGGCGTGGTGAAATGGAGGACGATCAGCCAAATGAGGACAACTAGAATTGCACAAGTACCCGAGCGAACCAGCGAAGGCATCCGCCTAGGCGCGACCCCGGCAATCAGAATAATTAAGATGCTGCTCAAGACCGCAACGACCATGGCTTGGGTTTTCCGGAGTTTTCCGATCCAAATATTGGATTACCAGAAATCGATGGGCGCACAAGCGGCTGTTCCTGGCCTATCCGGGGAGTCCAGAATCGAGGTCAGGATTGCGACAACTTGTCGCCCAGTGAAATCAAGGATTTCAGAACAAGCGACATTATGGCGCAAATTCTCGGCTATTTCAATGTTATTTTCCGTATAAAGCCATGATGATAAGCCTCTTACATCAGTAGATATCATCTGGCACGGCTCAAGCTTTTAGTCTGCGCGTAAAATGAAGGTTTTCCAAAGGAGGTTCAAACCCATGAATATAATCCGTTATCACAACCAAGGTCGGTCAGACCTTACGCACGCTTTTGACCGTTTCGCCGCGCTTCGCGATGAAATGGATCGCCTGTTCGATAGCTCGTTTGGCCCGGTCGTTCGGACGCCCGGCTCTTTCGGCCGATGGACTCCGGCTCTGGATGTATACCAGGACAAAGACCAATTTACTGTGGTCGCTGAGTTGCCCGGCTTGAAGAAGGAGAACATCGAGCTGGCGCTACACAACGGCGTTCTCACCATTTCGGGAGAGCGGAAGCAAGAGAAGAAAGGTGAAGAAGGGTACAGAAACGAGCGTTTCTTCGGTCGCTTCCAACGCAGCGTTACGCTGCCGACCAGCGTCGATGGCAATAAAGTGAAGGCGACTTATCAGGACGGTATCCTGAAGGTGGTGTTGCCGAAGGCGGAAGAGGCTAAGCCGAAGCAAATCGAAGTTTCCGTTGGTTAATAGGGTTCAATCGGAGCCGGGCGTACGCCCGGCTCCAAACCACAAGGACAAGACCATGAACATCGTCTCTCACGAGCCTCAAAAGTCAGGTCAGCAGTCGACCGAACAGACTGCCTACGTTGCTCCGTACGTTGATATTGAATCGACGGACTCGGGCTACACCCTTTATGCCGAAATGCCAGGGGTCAACCGGGATGGCATCCACATTACCGTTGAACAGGGCAATCTTGTGCTTCTCGGGCAGCGCCAACCGTTGAGTGCGAGTGGCGAACCACTGCACCGCGAGACACGTTCCCTCCCTTATCGGCGAGTATACGAGCTTGACCCGTCAATCGACGCCAACAAGATTTCGGCCCGCATTGAGCAAGGTATCCTTACGGTGAATCTGCCAAAGGGCGAAAACCTGAAGCCTCGACGTATCGCGCTCGAGTAAGTGCTGGTTCAGACTTTCTTCGCAAGATGACCCGCCCGGGAAATGTTCCTGGGCGGGTTTTTCGCGTCGCCGATCAGCATCTGTGACTTGACCGATTCAAACCCCCATGCGACTTGACGGATAAGTCAAATGAAAGCGGTTCGTATC
>JAFAIO010000117.1 GCA_019236675.1 Verrucomicrobiota bacterium | reverse complement strand
CCTTGTCCGCCTCGTGAACAAACACCGGACACTCAAAGGTCTGACCCCAGGTCGCAATCGCACTGTAGAAATGAGGATGAGAGATGGAGATCGCCTTAAGTCCGCCTAACAACCGTATGATGTCGACGGTCGCACTGTCCAAAAAGCTAATGCAATCCCACAGCACATTACCGGAAGGAGTGATAATCAGGAAGGCGCGCTGCCCGATTCCAAACCGTGGCGTCGTTGAGAACGCAAACAGGTCTGGCGCGATTTTTCGGAACGCGTTGAAATGATCAACGCCCAATTTCTCCGACGTTGTCCAACCTTGCCCTGTTTTCGGGACGAACTGGCGCGGGTCCTCGCAGATAACGCATCGCGAAGGTGGTATCGTGCTTTCGGGATATTGAACCCCGCAGGCTGTACACAGGAATTTTGGCATGATGTCCCTTTTGCGTTTGTCATCAACTAGGCCTGAATGAATGAATCAGGAAGGTCCATTTAGTGGCAAGTATAAGGACCACATTGGGCACGATGCGACATCTGTGCTCCAGGTAGTATCTACCGCTGAAAGCCCCTATTCAGCCTTCACAATCTAGAATTTCCGCGCCTCTACGTCAGGTTGACGAGGTCGATTGGTCGCGAATAGGGTGCCACCCATGGTGCATCTTACCCGCGGAGGCATCGTGCTGCTCCTGTGGATCGCATGGTTGGTCTATTGGCGACTATCGGCGGCAGATGTAAAACCTGCGATACGCCGTGAGTCGAAGTGGTCGCGCGCGAGCTACATTATACCGATCGTGGTCGCATCGATCCTCCTCTCCGTCCCTCCGATTGCGGGAGGCGGATTCTTATTTTCGCGTTTTCTACCACCAGGTATTGATGCCTATTGGCCCGGAGTGATTCTGATCGCTGCAGGTTTAGGGTTCAGCGCCTGGGCTCGTCAACGTCTTGGTCGCAACTGGAGCGGAACAGTTCAGGTAAAGCAGGATCACCAGCTGATCCGTGATGGACCGTACCGGTTCGTGCGTCACCCGATTTACACCGGGATACTGGTGGCATTTTTGGGCACCGCCGTGGTAGTCGGCCACTGGTGTGGCATACTTGCGGTGCTCATCGCTTTCGGATCCTTCTGGCGAAAGCTTACGCTCGAAGAACGCTTCATGCAGGAGACGTTTGGTTCGGTGTACGAGGAGTATCGAGCCCGAACCGCAGCGCTAATTCCTTATTTCTTTTAAAGTCTTCAGCGCCCTACTTGCCAACGATCAAATTCACTTGTAAGAAGCCCAACCGCACAGAGTAAGACATAGATGTAGTTTGCGCTGGCTACGTCGTATTTGCCGGCAAAGATCATTCCGACAGCTAGGCTGACCAGCAGGACGCCGCCTGCCTTCCAGGCCAACCGCAGCCTCCAACCGCTGAACAGCCAGATCGCTAGCCCATATTCGAAAAACAGAATCAGGGTAGCGTGAGTTCTAACTAGAATCGCGGGCAATAAAGAGTGGTCCAACAAAGATGCATAATAAGCCACGATGCCCGAGATCCCGAGAGGGGTCTTAACGATAGCGGCACAAAGAAAAAGCGTGCCTACAGCGAGGCGCATAAGGATTGAGACGCAATGCAGACTACGCCTTAGCTTTTCCGCGGTCGCCGGGAGATCAGGAGGAGAAAGGACATCTTGTTGCATAAGCAACAATAATTGCCCATGTCGTTGCGTATGCAACAAAAATAGGCAAGTTTGTTTTGTGTCTGATTCATTGACCCAGAAACAAGTCGCCGCTTGGCGCCAGTTGCTCGTCTGTCACTCTCGCATCATCCGCTTGATCGAGCGGGAGTTTGAATCTCAGGGCCTGGTATCTTTCACCTTCTACGACATCCTCTTCCACTTGCGCCATGCTCCCAACCGCGAAATGCGCTTTCGCGACATCAATGGCGAAGTTGTGCTTTCGCGTAGCGCTCTATCCCGTTGCTTGGATCGGATGGCCCAAGAGGGGTTGGTGGCAAAGCTGGATTGCCCGGAAGACCCGCGCGGGCTCATTGTACAAATCACCGGCAAAGGCGAAGCTGAGCTCAAAAAGGCGTGGCCGGTCTATCGGCATTTGATCGTCAATTTGTTTGGCCGCCATTTTAAAGAAGGCGAGCTGGATTTTCTGGCCCAACGTTTCGGCAAAGTGGCTGACGGGCTGGAGAATCCGTTTCTTGCTTAGCAGCCGCGCTTGGCGTTGGCGTTTGGCAGCCGGCCGGGCGGCGAAGGACGGGAGAACGGCTCCGTAGGAGCAAAATCTTTATAGCTCGTGGAACCGTTCTATGCCGCTCCTAACGGAGCTCGGGCGTTTATGTCGCGGTGGCTACAAAGATTTAGCTCTTACGCCGCAGGAGAAGTTGACCGACCACTCGTTTTCGCCCTCATTCGTTTGTATGGACGCTCGAGCATTGATGCTTAGGGCTATCTACTGCGAAGAGGGAAACCTTCGCTACTCCCCAGAACCGAAACTTGGGAGGATCATTACGTCGGATGAGCAGACTGGTAATGCCGCGTGCACTCACTCTCGATCAGTCAATCCGAGGCGGCACCCTGGCTTACTGCTGGTTTCAACGGCGGTCGCGCTAGTCGCTGTTTTCGGCTTACGCCATTCCAAAGCCGAAACTCGAGACAGCGGTGACTGGATTGAAACCTGGACAGCGAGTCCACAACCAATCTGGAGCGCTGAATTCTTTGCGCCCATCAATATTCCTCGATCCCTGAGAAATCAGACGGTGCGTCAGATCGCCACGATCAGTCTTGGCGGAAACCGTGTGCGAGTTGTGCTTTCCAATGAGTACGGATCAGAACCGTTGATTATCGGCGCCGCGAATGTCGCGGTTGCCGGAAAAGACGGTGCAATTGTGGCCGGCTCGGACCGCGCACTGACCTTTAGCGGGCAAACCACAGTCACAATTCCACCGGGCGCGCCAGTGATCAGCGACCCCGTGGAGTTGAAAGTAGAACCGCTCAGCGAGCTAGCAGTGAGCTTATTCCTTCCAGAGATAACGCCGCTAACCACATTCCATTGGGAGGGCGTGCAGACTGCCTATATCTCGCCCGAAGGAAATTTTGTAGCTGACACCGGGATTAAGGCAGACTCTACAATCAAATCTCGCTTGTTTCTCAGCGCAATCATGGTCGATGCACCCGCCGGAGCGCGGGCAATCGTCACATTCGGCGACTCGATAACGGACGGAGCGAATTCTACTCCAGACGCGAACCACAGATGGCCCGATTTCCTAGCACGCCGTCTGGCACAGGCTGGTGGTCCTCCGATTGCCGTACTGAATGAGGGTATTTCGGGTGCGCGGGTATTGCGTGACCGTATGGGCGTTAATGCGCTGGCTCGATTCGATCGCGACGTTCTCAGCCATCCGCATGCAGACACGGTTATTCTGATGATGGGCATCAACGACATCGGTTGGCCCGGCTGCATCCTAGCTCCGCGCGAGGAAGCTCCATCGGCTAACGATATTATCGACGGCTACAAGCAACTCATTGCTCGTGCTCACTTTCATGGGATGCGAATCATCGGCGCCACCTTGACTCCGTTCGAAGACACCTTTAAAGGCAACCCGATCGAGGGTTACTACAACCCGGAGAAGGAAAAGACACGCGAGGCAGTCAATGACTGGATTCGCCTGAGTGGCGCGTTTGATGGCGTGATCGACTTCGACGCCGCAACGCGCGACCCGAACCGGCCAACACACATTCTAGCGAAATACGACTCCGGCGATCATTTGCATCCGCAAGATGATGGATACAAAGCGATGGCAGACTCGGTCGATCTTAAGATGCTGTCGACGAAACCGTGACGACAGCCATCTCAATGCATCTTACCCTTTGAGTCCTGCAATTGCCTGAGCAGATCGATATTCTGCTTTTCGGATTCGGAGAGAGAATCTTCGATCTGCTCAATCGAGCGATCAGAGTGTGGCTTGTACCAAGCAAATTGTTTGAATAGCTTTTCTATAGCTTGGTCCCGAAATGTTGCCCCGTGACGCGCATAGGTCTCGTTGATCGCGTAACGCAGTTGAGCGTGGCTCCAATTCTGAATATCAGCTTTAGTCAGCACGCGCTGGCGCGTCTCCGGAAATCGTTCGCCAGCGAACGCTTCAGCCACGGTTCCAGAATTGAGTTGCGCCACGATTTTGTGCTGTTTCAGGTCGTAGACTGCTATCCACCCCGTGAGATGCAGAAAATTGCGATCTTTGTCTCTCACACTCAGCTCGGAGTTGAATCCAACAAGAATTCGATCAGGAACATCGTCCCAGCCTTCAAAAGAATAGCTGTAATGGTCTCCCAAGTAATCTTCTACATTCAAGCCGTTCTGCTTCAAGGCGACACTAGCAATCCCGTCATCGTTTTGGTCACTGAGATCGCCGTCAAGAATATAAACGCTCCCCTCTTTTTGCCGGCCGAACTCAAGATAACCTCCAGTGGAAAGGTGGTTGTTGATCACCAGCCATGAGCTACCCGACGAGACATTGAAGAAGCTATTCAGTTCCACCGCCTCTTCTTGCCGGTCTCCTTGCCATCGCCAGATCGTGTCTGTCCGTTCACCATTTTCCGGTGGTCGGATTTCAAGAAACGTTAAAGCGGTTTTTGATGACGCGGCTGAGATCTTACCTGGATCGAGGACCTGGAAGACTTCTGCATTGTCCAGATTATAGATCCCTTTCCAACCGTCGATCCTTTCAAAGAATTCTTTGTCTTTTGGATCTGTGACCTGAATGTTCGCCACCACTGCGATTGCGTGGGAGTCAGCCGCCCACTGCCGGCAGGGGAGAATTGTGTACCTTTGGCAATCCGAGCGTTGATATCCGTACAAGCTCAATACGAACGACAGAACTTTATTTTCCAGTTCGGCGTCCGTTTTCCTATCATACTTGTAAACCGAGTCGTTTACGCGACGGGCGAGATGAAGGCGATAGTCCCGGTCGTTTTGGTTGCCTGGTTGATCGATCCGCTCGGTCAGAACCATCCACGCGTGGTTTGGAGAAAATTCAGCGCTTTCCCCGAGTTTTTGTGAGACCGCCTCCTCCTTATGGCCGGCCGGCCAGATCCAGAGCGAGGACCTCGGACCATCTTTATCGGGACGCGTCTCAAAAGAGAATTCGTCGGTCTCGGACTCCAGTCCCAGGCTCGGGAATACGGCTAGTCCCGCTGTGAGTAGCACTGAGAAAAGAAAAATTCGCATCAAAAAAGTCGATTAGTTTCATCTATTCTTTATGAAATGAGGCCGCGAGGTTTCAGTCTTTCGCAAAAAAAGGGCACATTCGGGCACTTGATCGATAACTCGTGCCGCTTGACGGTGGCCTCCGCCAAATTCACACTTCGATCTCCCGGTCTCGGCTTATCGCAGCTTAACCAGCGTCAAATCGCTGTTTGATATTTTTTGCTTCTGGATGTCGAGAACGAGAGCGCCAGCTCCGACTATTGGTATGGAAAGAGTAAAAACAATTGTACCCAACACCAATGAAGTCACCCGCTCTCCGATGGATGTTCGTGACCAACAAATAGGACACGCCAATTGGTCATACTGATCGACTTTTCAGGCAGGCAAAAATATGAAATACATTTTGTTGATGACCGGCACGAAGCTAGGCGTCGACTCCTATCGCGCATGGTCCAAGAGCGACATAGAAGCTCACTTTGAGTTCCTCAGGGAGCTTAACGAGGAACTAGAAGAATCCGGTGAGTTTGTGGCTACCGAAGCCTTGGCTGCTCCCGAGCAAGCCAAGGTTGTGAAAGCCGGGGAGGACGGTCTGCCCGTCACTGACGGCGTATTTCCGGAAGCAAAGGAGTTTCTTTTAGGCTACTGGATTGTAGACGTCGATGAGCCCGGACGCGCCTATGCGATTGCGGCGAAGCTTTCAGCAGGTCCCGCCCCCGGAGGCGTCCCGACGTCCATGCCGATCGAAGTTCGCCAGATCATGACTAGACGGGCAGAAGAGCAGCCGTGAGCGGGATCTTCCGGGTCCGGCGCGTAGAATTCCTACTATCCTCACTATTCAAAAAACAGCGGACCAGCTAAGGCCAACAGGTCGCAACATGAACAGAGATTTGGCGGTCGTCGTGTCTTCTGGAACGCTTAAAGGGGTTTATGGGCAGGGCGTCTTGAGCGCTCTCGAGGAACGGGGTGTTACACCGGCGGCTTGGGGTTGCGCTTCCTCGTCCGTGGTCTCAGCATGCTTCGCGGTATCAGGCAAGTCGCGTGTTTTGGGACTCGAGTATTGGGAACGGACCGCCGATCGGTCGCAACGAGAAGGAATGAGCAGGATCGTGAAAAGCAACATTCTGGAATATCGGAGTATGTTCGAGGACGGCTTATTCTCGTCGGGGGCGCCTCGCATGTTAATAGCCGTCAGTCACGTGAAAAACGCCGCTGCGCGCGAGCTCACCCAAACATCCAAGGCCAGCCTGCAAGGAAAACGCATTTTGCTCGATCTTTATCGCGGAAATACGGAGTGGGTAGACCAGAACCTGGCCCCGATGATTTTCGACACCGCCGGCGAAGGGAGCACGAAACTGGAGAGGGGCAACTTCGGTGAGGTGGCGTACGCGTCTACTCGAATGTTACACGCGTGGGACGAACCGGCAGAGATCGCCGGTGAAGCCTACGTGGATGCATCGTATACGTGTTCGTGCCCGGTGTACGAAGTAGCTCTTCTCGGTTTTAAGAGAATCCTGGTAGTGGACGTGGAAACGGGCCCAACCTACACATCCCTCAGCCGGAAGAAGACGATCGAGCCGGGTACGATAGGAAACTCTGAAGTGTTCATCGTCCGGCCGGCGGTAGACTTAAAAACTTTCGGAGTGGATTACCTAAGAGCAAGTGCGGAAGGGGTGATCAAGGCATATGAGACGGGGTATAACGACGGAGTCGCCGCGATCGAGCAAAATAACGAATTTAGTCTTACTGATCACTGAATGAAGCGACTAACAACAGCAACGTTTTTTGGCCTGGTGCTGATTCCCGGGTGGATTATTGCGGATGATCAAGCGAAAGACGTCAAAGCAATGAATGAACCGAAAATCCGTTTTTTAAACCGGGCGCCTGCAGGTTACTCCCAAGTCGTAGAGGTTCGCGGCGGCCGGACGCTCTATATTTCGGGTCAAGTAGCCCTCGACTCGTCGGGTAACGTAGTAGGCTCTGGCGATTTCACTGCCCAGGTTAAACAAGTGTTCGCCAATCTGAAGACGCGCCTCGATGAAGCCGGCGCATCGTTTAATGACGTCGTGAAACTGAACTTCTACCTGCTCGATGCCGGTAATCTGCAAATCGTCCGCGATGTCCGCGACACTTATGTTAATCGTGAGCATCCTCCGGCCAGCACGCTGGTGGTTGTGAAGCAGCTGTTCCGGCCTGAGCTGCTACTCGAAATCGACGCGATCGCTGTTTCCAAGGATTGATCTTCCTTGCGCGGACCTGCCTGAAAATGGACTAGGGTGGAGAGACTACGGCCCTTGGTTCTGAAACCGGCACCGTTAATTTACCTTATAGCTGAAATAGAGCGGAGCAGTGCCGACTCGGTCGTATGAATAGCGCTCAAATCGATCTGTCGGGTGAATCGAGCGAACCAAGAACATTCGTTGCCGCGATGGAGGGCAAGGGCTTTTACAACAAACATGCCGCGATCCCCGCGGCCGGCGGCGCGCTGGCTGTACCACTGTTGGAGCAGGCGGCAAAGGCGATCGATCTCGATGTGGGCGACCGGCCGATTACGCTGGCCGACTATGGCTCTTCCGAAGGCCAGAACTCCCTGGCGCCCATGCGAGCTGCCATTGCGGTTTTGCGGGCTCGCGTGGGGCGGCATCGACCATTTTTTGTCTACCACACGGATCTTCCGGTTAACGATTTCAGTTCGCTTTTTCAGGTATTGTACGGCCATTCGGACAGTTATCTGCGCGACGAGCCCAACGTCTTCCCGAGCGCCGTAGGGCGTTCATTCTATCAACAGATACTGCCGCCAAATCAGGTTGATCTGGCATGGAGCTCGTATGCTGCGATATGGCTGAGCCGAATCCCATGCCCGATCCCGGGACATTTCTTCGCCCTTCGCAGTACTGATGCCGTGCGCGCCAAGTTCCAGCGTCAAGCAGCGACTGATTGGGAAGCATTCCTCTCCGTTCGCGCTATCGAGTTGCGATCGAGCG
>JAFAIO010000523.1 GCA_019236675.1 Verrucomicrobiota bacterium | reverse complement strand
CGCTGCTAAATTCAGGGTTCCTAGACATCCAATGTGTCGACCAGACGCCGCACGTTCTGCAAAGCAAGGAGCCCGGTAACCGAGATGTCCTCACCAATACCGGACCAGTGCACTCCTTTACCGCCTGTAATCAGCTTCCAGCTTTTACGCTCCAACTCCGAAGCATCCAGCAGCTTGGGGTAAAGGAGTAAGTGAATTGCCACGCGGTGGCCGTCACTCATACCAAACGTGAGGTGGTTGCCGTTGAACTCTACCCCCTTGATTAAAGGATCTGAGCGCGAAACACGTGGTCCGGCTTTCTGATTTCGGCAATCGAACTGTGGAGATTGGCGAGTCACGGATTTCTAGTACCGAGTTGATCTGCGATAGAACTTTTCGATTTCGTAGCTTAAAAAGATTGTAAAGTCTACTAAATTAGTAAAGATATTATGGTTGGGATATTTGGTGTTTGGTTAAAGCCTTTAGAAACGCCGAAAGGAAAACCGATGAAGCAGTTATTCCGGGCGATCACCACCGAACTCGGAAACGGGATTCACGAGATACAACCCCATCAAGTGGGGCGGCTGAAACCCCATCCTTTGATCATCGATGTCCGCGAGGAGCGGGAGTATTTGCTCGGGCATATCGACGGTTCAGTCCACGTCAGTCTAAACACGTTCGAGAGCAAGGTATTGAAAATCGCTCCGGATCTTAATACTGCGATCGTTATTTATTGTGCGGTCGGAAATAGCTGTGCTTCTGCCACTGAAGCTCTTAGGCGGTTAGGTTACCGAAATATTTTCTCGCTGAAAGGAGGGCTTCAAAACTGGCTGGAAACGGGCGGCCTTGTTGAATGCGGAAGAACCGCAGGCGATGCGTGATATGCCCTTGGTTAACTTTGAGATGACGAAGTTCGAGAACGCTATGCCGCTGTTCGAGTCAGAGGTGGCGGCATGGCTGAGTCCGTCGGTAGTTAAATTTGAAAAAGATCGCAGATAACCCCCTGCTCTTCTAACTCGGATTAGAAGACGAAAAACCTTATCGGCCAGCGGTCTTAAGAAAAAGTTCCCCCTTCATGAAGAGTTGGGCCACGATTATTTGGATTTCCAAAGATACGCATTGGATTGTCACGCGCCAAGATGATGGCGAAGGTTCGGTCTTTGAGAATGAGGAAAACGACCTAGAGATAAGTCGCAGATTACTCGCAGACTGGACCGCCTACGGAGGCGATGAGGAAGTTTTCTCGCAAGACCAGAACCGATCTTTTCACGTGTATATCCAAGGCCGCTTTCCCTCATGGCAGGAAGCGCTGAGGGTCGGGAGAAAATGGAGTGGCGATTTAACAGCTAGTTGAGAGACTGACGCGGTTATCTGAGTACTCCCGCACGTTTGCTTCGCTTTCGGCCTGTCGGCGGCCGGGTGTTTGTCGTTCCTATCCAGGAAGCGATTCGTATTAGGACCGGAGAGCGCGGTGAGTCGGCGGTTTGAGAGACCAATCATTGAAAGTTTTCCCCGCCCTGCGCTTGGCGAGACTGGAAACCAAGATACCCGAGAATAAAACGCTGCGGTGGAGCATTCCAGATTCGTTCAACGATCCTTTCGATCAGATTTGCCGGACTACCTGCTCGCGAAGCTCGTTCTGGCGCCTTATCCGGCTTGCTTGATATTGTGGAGGTTTCGTTTTGGCGCGGCCAGGCGACAGAATCGGGCACATCCAAGGACTCAAAATCGGGTCGCGATCAGAATTGCAGATGGAGAGTTTTTAGCCTGTTTGAACGCCGGTGCACGACTTAGGACACAAAGCGTCAAAGTAGAACTTTCGCTTCTATGAAGATCCGTTTAGTCATAAGTCGTTGATAATAAGCTGTCCCCGTAGTTCAACGGATAGAACGGAGATTTCCTGCGAGTTCGATTCTCCGCGGGGACAATGCTGCTAGAGCAAGTTCCGAAGCCTATCCAAGCGCTAATTGCGTCTCCTCAGCGCCCCTCACGACAACGCAGAAATCCGCTGAATTCGTCACTGAAAGACACAGACAAAACACACACGACTTCCGAACTCCTCGTGCCCTGAACACAGTGGATCGGTTTCCATCACCGCTAGGAGATGTCCGAATGTGCTCTATCTTGTTTATAACAGCAACGCTCGTCTCGGTTTTGACCGTTGGTCCGGCCTTCACTGAGGAACCCTTGCCCGATTCCTCCGGATATCAATATTCCCAACCGATAGAGCCAACTTTTTCCGATATTTCCTATGCGAGTCTATCCCCGTGGGAGAAGTTCGATCTATATCTGCCCGCCGCGAGAGACAGGCCTACACCGTTGATTATTTGGATTCACGGAGGCGCGTTCAGCGTCGGCGACAAACGCTCTATGCCACGACGCTACTTCGGTCCGCCACCCAAACCTATCGGTCCAAAGGGACCTTATCAAATCCAGGTGCCGGATGTCGCCGGGCTCACCCGCAAAGGCTATTCGGTCGTGAGTCTCAATTACCGACTCCTTCGCCAGCCCGGCGACAAATTTGTTGAGTATGCTCTTCCCGCAGTTCAAGACGCCAAGGCTGCGGTGCGCTTTCTCCGCGCCAATGCAGCCAAGTGTGGGCTTGATCCGGAAAAAATTGCAGTCTGGGGCAATTCTGCCGGAGGCTTCATGGCCGCGATGTTGGCAGTAACCGGAGACCGGCCGACTGTCTTCGACGATCCGGCTCTTGGTAACCCCGACATCTCCAGCGCAGTTCAAGCCGCAGTTATCTGGTACGGGGCTATCGAGTTGGACTCGCACCCCCCGGAAATCAGAATTTCCGACTACATTTCGGAGGCCAAAACAATCCCACCGATTTTGATCGCCAACGGTGATGCCGACAGCAGCGTACCCGTAGCTAGGCGATCCAGCTCAATGAAGAACTGCTGAAGAAAGGCGCTAAGTCCAGCCTTACAATCGTACCAGGCGGGGGTCATTAGGATCCCGCCTTCATGGCGACGCAGATGCTTCCCACGTTTAAGTTTCTCGACACCACTTTCGACCGGTGATTGATCATCGACCCAGGGTATAAAGAAATCTTCAAAAATGGCTAAGAAGTGGCTAAGACAGGTCTTTGCTACCAGGTTGCTGCATGAATATTCAGCGATTTAACTTCTTGCTATTGAAGCAAATGCACCCGCCGAGATTCGAACTCAGAACCTTCTGATCCGTAGTCAGATGCTCTATCCAGTTGAGCTACGGGTGCGAACAGGATGGGAAGGGTACCGCTAGAGAGAGCAAAGTCAAGGGCCGGGGCGTTGGTTGTTACAAGGACGGTCCTCGCCGGCACCTCTCCTTACCTCTCGGACTTTCGAGGA
>JAFAIO010000136.1 GCA_019236675.1 Verrucomicrobiota bacterium | reverse complement strand
TTTGATTGAACTGAAGTAACCTCTCCCCCACTTTTCCGTTCTCTATCCGCCTAATTGTCTATGCAAAGTCTTCTGAAGTTTGTTTTCTCAGCCGGTCTCGTGCTTCTACTCATGCCACGACCTGGGTATGCGCTAGACGCGGACCAGAAAGCCGTTCTCGACGCCTACAAAAAGCCTTGGGACATCTACATAAGCGCCATGCAGAGTCTGGAGAATGCCATCAAGAGCGCCAACAGCGACGAGGATGTCGTTAAGGCGGCAGATAAGTTCTGCGACGAGGCTAATCGGTTTGTGGATGAGTACAATGAAGTGCGAGAAAAATATCAGGGGTCGGATGTTATCAAGAGCATGGACAACGACGCTGACGCGAAGAAGAACATCGAAGACTTCATGAACGATCTCCGGAAAAAGATCGAAGCCTCCAAGTCCACCTTCGATGCCTTGAAGAGCGATCTGACCAAATATGGTAGTTCCCCCGAGATTAAGCGCGTCCAGAACCGCTTGGCATCGACGATGAATCGGATCCAGCTGGTGGAACTGTAGCAACGACGATAGGGCGAATAACTCGGCGCGGTCTGATTTTGTTTTCGAGCAATCAGATGTCCGCGCGGGTTTTGAGCCGAGTGTGTAGCTACCACAACGGCTAGTTTGGATTGAGCATCTGAACTACAAAATCGGTTGGACGAAATGGCGCCCACGGGACGGCTCAAAACCGGCGCGATTTTCAATTAGTCAGGAAGGAACATCCTGGGCGCGCCGAGTTTTTCGCCCTCCCGGTGTCTGTGGCCCAGCGCTGGATCACGGCTCCGACTTCGCCAAGGTATCCAAGCTGCAACCGCATCAAAGGCGCCGGGCTATGTCGGACAAGTCGGCGCGTCTAACGGTCTAGCCGCCTTGTCCGGAAGTGAAACACCAGGTCCTTCGTTAGGGTGGTTGGGCCGTTCGGCAGCCTCGCCCCACCAAGTTAGGGTGACAGCCCTCCTCAGACACCGACCACTTCTAAAACCCGCTTCACCCGGGCGGCTTGTTTGCTGTCGTCAATAACCGGCGTAAACCGCAGCTCAGCCGGTGCTTCCGGCAGTTCGACCCAGGAACGACAGCCTCCAAACGATTTCTGAAACGGCAGGCTCCACACTGGGGTGACGCCAAATACCCGGATCATAGCAAGATGGAGCCCCTTGGGGTCATCATAGGCGAATCGCTGTTCCAACACCTCCGGCTTCAGAATGTGAAGATCGGAAAGTGGCTGCAACAGGCTGAAATCTTCGATCCAACGCGTGAACTCTACATGGACATAAGCAGAGAAACGCACTAGATCCGGCTCGGGCTCAGCGATCGGGACATCAATTCGCAGACGATCGGCCTGTTCATGAAAAAAAGTGGGAAACAGAAAGAAGCGTTCGTGCTGGAAACGGAATCCCTCACGTCCTTCGGCAATACCTCCTTTTCGGAAAATAAGGCTGGTCTCACCGCGGAGCATTGAAGCGCAGACAAGCGCCCATTCCTTAAAAGCAACGGAGGAACGAAGAGTCGATCTCAATACATCAGATTGACCTTGGGTTCCTTGCGCTTGCGCCATCTCTTAGCTGTAGCACAGTTTTGGTTTCCAGCTTACTTAATCGCCGCATGTCTCTGAAGATCGACCTCCATTGCCACTCGTTTTTTTCCGGGGACGGCGTGAGTAGTCCTGAGCAACTCATTGAAGCCGCTCGCTCTAAAGGGTTGAGTGGATTTGCGATTACAGACCATAACACCTGCGACGCCGTGAAGTATCTAACCGACCGAGGGCTGATGAGTCCCGACGGTTTACCGGTAAACGATTTTCTGATCATTCCCGGGGTCGAGGTAACCACCGCCGAGGGTCATTTGCTTTGCATCGGAGCGGTCCTCCCTGATCTGAAAGGGCGTCCCGCTTTAGAGGTTTGCCATTTGATTCACGAGGCCGGAGGCGTAGCCATCCCACCTCATCCGTACGACCTATTCCGGGCTGGAATTCGAGAAAACGTCCTTAACACTCTCCCGATCGACGCGATCGAGGTGTTCAACGCCGCTACCACGTTAAAACGGTACAACCGGATGGCATACGATTATGCGATTCGGCGCGGGCTACCTATGACCGCCGCTAGTGATGCTCATCATTTCGCCGCCATCGGTACCGCGTTTACCACCTTCCGGACCGAAAATTTCTCTGTAGCCGGCGTTCTAGAACAAATCGGCAAAGAGAATGATCTGAGCCAGAACTACCTCTCGATCCGGGACAGCTTCCGGAAAACTTGGAATAATTGGCTGCGGCTCCGGAAAAGAAGGTCGGTGGAGGAGCTGCTTAAAGAAACAAGCGAGAACGAGCCACGCTAGGGCGAAAAACTCGGCGCGCCCAGGGCGTGGCCATCTTTGTTGCTCGTACGCGCCGGTTTTGAGCCGCCACTCGACGCGTGCCATCTCGGACAATTCGTGCGAACCGAACGATCTCCTTCAGCGCAGACGCTCGGCAAACGCAACACCACGGCTCAAAACCGGCGCGGAACCGCCACAAAAGGTAAACAGGCCATGGACGCGCCGAGTTTTTCGCCCTACCGCTACACCAATCGAACCGCGTGGGTCTTATCTAGCTTCAGGACCTCTCCGGCCTGGAAGGTCGGGCATTCTTTGGGATTGGTCAGCTTTTCGCCGCGCCACTGGACGCTGCCTTGGTCGATAAGGCGGCGGACATCGCTGCGGGAACGACTTAGGTTAAATGCCACTGCATACGCGGTAACGATTGCCGAAACCAGGTCATTTCCGAGAGCGCTCACCGGAACTTCAGGCAAGTTAGCCGACTCCAAGTCCCGTTTGCCGAACCGGCGTTCGAATTCCTCTAAGGCCGTTTTCGCGGCGGTAGCGTCGTGGTAGCGAGTCACGACCCGGGACGCCAGAGCTTTCTTAGCTTCCATCGGGTGACCGCCAGGTGCGGGTTCGTTGAACAACACCTGGTAATAGCGACCCATCAAGTCGTCCGAGACACTCATGACCTTGCCGAACATCGCTTCTGGGGATTCGGTGAGCCCGATATAGTTTCCCAGGCTTTTGCTCATTTTTTGCACTCCGTCGAGCCCCTCGAGGATTGGCAGCAAACAGGCCACCTGCTGGGGTTGACCGTGCTCTTTCTGCAAGGCCCGGCCGACCATGATATTAAAAAGTTGTTCAGTTGCACCGAGTTCAACGTCCGCTCGAATCACCACGGAGTCCCAGCCTTGAAGGACGGGATACTGCAGCTCGTGCAGAAAAACCGCAGTCCCTTCATCGATCCGGCGTCGAAAATCATCCCGTTGGAGCATTTGCTGCAGCGTCACCCTGCTATTGAGTCGGATAACATCGAGATAGGTCATTTTGCCCAGCCAGTCCGCATTCCAGACGATCTCAGTCCGATCCGGATCCAAGATCTTGAAGGCTTGGCTCCGGTAAGTCTCAGCGTTGGCCGCGACCTCCTCAGAAGTAAGCACCGGCCGGGTTGATGATCGCCCACTAGGATCCCCTACCATGCTCGTAAAATTTCCGATTATGAGGACCCCCTGATGGCCGAAGTCTTGAAACTGGCGCATCTTTGCCAGCGCTACCGAGTGCCCCAAATGCAGATCAGGAGCGGTTGGATCTACTCCGAGCTTCACCCTCAGCGGCCGATTTTCAGCCAATTTCTGGAGCAACTCCTGTTCGCTAATCAGTTGCGTCCCCCCTTGTTTAATCTGTTCGATGACGGTTTGGGCGTTCACGGTCTCCGTTTGGCGTTTGGCGTTTGGCGTCGGCGTTCCGCCGTTTGGCGGTTCACTAGCGTTGACTCTTAGGTTTCTCCTCGGATACAGAAAAATTCAGATCGTTCACCAATAGATCAGAAGCGGGAAAGGCGAAACCGTAAGCGCGAACCGCAGAACTGCCAAACGTTAAGCGCCAAACGGAGACCGTTAACCCTTCGTTGACATCCGTCCCTTGCTGACTATTCTACCCGACTCGCGACGATCCAGGATTCGCTTTTATGAAAAGAACTTATCAGCCTTCCACGCGCACCCGGAAGCGTCAGCATGGTTTTCGGGCTCGGATGAAAACAAAGGGCGGCCGTGCGACGCTGGCCCGGCGCCGTCAACGAGGCCGGCAACGGTTGCTCCCGGTCGGCACTGACAACCATTTCGCTCGGCACACCCAGGCTTGAGATAGGTCCGCCTTCGGCCAGGCGGCTTGACGGAGCATGCCGAAGTCGTGAGGCGGGACAAGTTATGCCGGATGAGAAGCGGGAACGTTATCGATTTCCCCGAGCTTCTCGACTCTCACGCGCGGCGGAGTTTAAAATGGTTAAGCAAGGCGGGAAGTCCTGGACCGGCCGCCACCTGGTGCTGGGCGTTCTAGCCCAACCCGAAGCGACTCGAGCTCGAGTAGGGATCGTGACCACACGGAAGGTTGGAATGGCAGTCATCCGCAACCGAATAAGAAGACGGATTAGAGAGGTTTTTAGATTGCATCAATTTGACCTAGTATCGGGCGTCTGGCTGGTAACGATTGCTCGCCCGTCAGCGGCCACTGCGAGCTTCCGGGACCTGGAGCGAGATTGGTTGCGGTTAGCGGAGCGCGCTTCTATTTTAGCGCGGTCTTAGCATGGCCACCTGGTCATTGGACTCGCTGGAGGAAGTCGCTCATGGTGCCCGTATTAAGGTTCCTATTGAAGATCTACAAACTTACGCTTTCTCCTTTTCTGGCAGCTCTAACCGGCGGGCCCGGCTCCGGCTGCAGGTTCGTACCGACCTGCTCGGAATATTTTGTCCAAGCCGTCGAAACGCACGGTTTCTTAATCGGCTTCTGGCTTGGCACCAAGCGGATCCTGCGTTGTCACCCATGGGGAGGATCCGGTTACGATCCTGTGCCCGCCCGACAGTCAAAACCTTCTAATTAATAGCATGCCCCGCGATCGCCTTACTTGGATTGTGGTTCCGTTAGCCGCCATCGGCTTAATCCTGACAATTTACTGGCAACAGCAAGAAGCGGCTAGAGTTCGAGCAGAGACATACGCCAATCAGCCCGTTACTCCGCCGCAAGCTTCCGCGACACCCGGTACCACACCGTTGGCGGTCACAGCACAACCATCCCCGACACCGGCTCAACCAGAGGTTCCTGAACAGAGCGCGAGCCTGAAGAGCGATGTTGCGAAGATGGACTTCTCCAATTTGCGTGGGGGCTTGACGCAGATCGAACTGCTCCAATACAAAGCCGAGGACGACCATCCTGTAATCCTGAGTAACGATCGCACACCGGCAATCGGAGCGATCTCCAGAAATCCAAGCGATTGGCGGGACACCGGCTACACACTGACTGACGATCAGGAGAATAGCTCGGCCACCCTAACTAAGGATTTCGGCAACAATATCCAGGTAACGAAGACTTACACCGTTGGGAAAGCCGCCGGGGTTCAAGATCCGTTTGAGCTTAAACTAACCATCGAATTCAAGAATACCGGGACCGCTGCTCAGGACGTGCCCGGTTTCTTCGTCAATACCGGCGCAGCTCAGCCAATCCACGCGAACGACCGGTCAACCTACACTGCCTTCGATTGGAATCGCGACGGTAAGTACCAACAAATCACCGTCGATTGGTTTAATCCTTCCAGTTTTCTCTGGTTTTTCCAAACCTCTGCAGGCCACGACGTTTATTCAGCGACCGGGGACCAGATTTCCTGGGCCGCGGTAGCAGATCAATACTTCGCTACCATCCTTCAATCGAAGGACAAAAGCGCGGCCCAAGTTTGGGCTAAACGCGATCCCCTCTCCAACGACCCGACCCAAAGGATGGCTTGGAGCATCCAAGGCGCTCTCGGGTTTCCTGGATTCAACCTTCAACCGGGGGAAACCAAGAGTAAGGAATTTGTGATTTATGCCGGTCCCAAGGAATACGGCCGGCTGTCAAAGCTCGGAGACGATTTCAATTCGGTGCTGAATTTTGGGTGGCCATTCGGGTTTCTCAGCTCTGCGCTGCTGATCATGATGAACACGATCCACGCCTTCGTAGGGAGCTACGGCTTGGCGATCATTCTCATGACAGTAATTATCCGGGGACTGCTTTGGCCGATTCAGAATACTTCCATGAAGAGCATGCGGAAGATGGCCAAACTATCGCCGCTAGTTAACGAGCTGAAGGTCAAGTACAAGGATGACCAGCAGCGCATGAATCAAGAGATGATGAAATTGTACAAGGAGTACAATATTAATCCTCTCACCGGTTGCTTGCCGATGTTTATCCAGATCCCAATCTTCTTTGCTTTTTACGCGATGCTGGGGTCGGCGGTTGAGTTAAGAGATAGCTCTTTTTTGTGGGTTAGAGACCTGTCTCAGCCCGATACTGTCGCTCACATTTTCGGGTTCCCTCTTAACATCATTCCCCTGGTGTCAGCAGCGACACAAGTTTGGCAACTCCAGATTACACCAAAGACGGGCGATGCTTCGCAACAGCGCATCTTGTTGATCATGCCCATCGTTTTCCTTTTCATCTGCTATCCCTTCGCCGCGGCGCTGTCGCTCTATTACACCGCTTCGAACCTGTTCACGATCGGGCAAACCTACCTCACCATGAAACAGACCGAGCCCGAACTACCTAAGCCGGTCAAAGCCCAGGCAGTTGCGAAAAAGAAGAGTTACCGTTAATTAAAGGGGTTCCCGTGATCCCGTTATGGAAGCCAAAGAGATCCTAGACACAATGTTAGGTCATCTAGGATTCGTGGCGGAGATCCAAGAGATCGAGACGGAGAACGGGATCCAGCTTCAGGTTTTCACGGCCGAGGCGGATGCGCTAATCGGCCACAACGGTGAGACGCTGGAAGATCTGCAGTTCTTACTAAACCGGATCTTGCAGTCGACAGATAGGAACGCACCGCGAGTGCAGGTGGACGTTGGTCACTGGCGCGCGATGCGGGATGACAAGCTTCGGCAACGCATACGCCAGATCGCCGAGACAGTCCGGTTAACTGGACGCCCGGTGAAACTGGAGCCAATGAATTCCTACGATCGCCGGATCGTTCACAACACTCTAAAGGACGATCCCGAATTGATGAGTTTTAGCCCGACCGACGATGCGCGCATCAAACGCATCACGATTCAGCGGCGGGCCACTGCCAATCATTAACGCCGTCAACGCCGGGAACGCCGGGAACGAGCGTAAACGGTTTGCACTAACCAGCCGCATGCGGACGAGCGGGAGCTCGTCCCTACCGAGGTGGCATTTCGAGAGCTCCGATAGCGGCCATTACGCGGTCGCTTAACACTTGGTAGGCTGCACGTTCGTCCGTGCCGAGATCTTCTTTCGTGAAAAACAAAGGCTTACCAATGACGACGGTAATCGGGACAAATCGAATGCCGCCGGTTCGGGGCAATGCTGAAAATGAACCAAAGACTCTTACGGGCACCACCGGCGCCAGCGATTTAGCGATGAGAAGACCGACCCCTGCCCGAGCGGGTTGGAGATTACCATCCTTTGACCGGGTCCCTTCGGGGAAAACCAGCACCCGATTTCCGGATTTCAAAAGCTTGATCATGGCCCTGATAGCACCGACATCGCCTCGGTCACGATCGACAGGAACAGTATTCAGCTGGGCGATAAGAGGACCGAATACCGGCTTCTCAAAGAGGGTCTTTCGAGCCAGGAAGTAAATGTCTTT
>JAFAIO010000530.1 GCA_019236675.1 Verrucomicrobiota bacterium | reverse complement strand
CTGGGAACGAATCTGGCAAATTGAGCCGGTCCTATTTGATCCTCACTTAATCGATCTCTGCAGTCAGGCCATCGAGGAAACATGCGGCAAAACGCACCGCCTTCCGTCAGGTCCGCTGCACGATGCCGCAGAAGTCGCCCGGGCAGGTGTTCCGACGGTCATGATGTTCGTGCAAAGCCTTCACGGTATCAGCCACAACAAGATCGAGGATACGAAAGAAGAACACTTGGAACTTTGCGTCACCGCTTTCGACAAACTCGCGGAGAAGACCATGCAAAGCCTAGCCTGAGAGAATTGAAGAAAAATCTCACGCAAAGACGCAAAGGTTCGAACCATGCAGGACGATGTTTTAGAGTTCATAACACAATATGGGCCTGCTATTTGCATTGGGTGATCGAGCAGAATCGTATAGCTGGAGAAGTTGAGCGTTTCCGCTCCCTTACCACTTCCCAAAAGCCGCTACGTTCAGACGCCTACCCTTGCTTAGTCTGAACCTTTGCGTCTTTGCGCCTTTGCGTGAGATTTTTGTTTTCTCTGCGGCTTTGCCGTCTTGCGTAATCTGCGGATCTTATTTTGGATTTATGAAAACGCCCGAGCTACCCCCGTTCAATTACACGCCCAAGCCTTACAGCGGTCCGTCCCCTGAGGAAGTGTTCGATCTCAGGAAACAGTTTCTGAATCCGGCGCTGTTTCTTTATTACCAGAAACCGATGATGATCGTTGAAGGCAAAGGGCAATATTTATTCGACGAGAAAGGGCGGCGTTATTTGGATGGCATCGCGGGCATCGCGACGGTCATTGTCGGTCATTGTCATCCAGACGTGGTGGCGGCGGCCAACCGCCAGAACGAGACACTCCATCACACCACGACCATCTATTTGCACCCAAACATTGCTGAATATGCGCGCGATCTCGCCGCAAAAATGCCTGGCGATCTCAAGGTCTGCTACTTCGTAAATTCCGGCTCGGAAGCGAACGATCTGGCGATCTTGATGGCGCGAGCTTTTACCGGAAACTACGACCTCATCGCGCTTCGGAACGGCTATCACGGCGGTAACGCAAGCGGCATGGCGTTAACCGCGCATCGAACCTGGAAGTTCAACGTCCCTCACAGCTTTGGTGTGCACCATGCCATTGCTCCCTACCCCTACCGCGGAGCCTACGGACCTGACTACCCGGATGCCGGTAAGGCCTACGCGGACGACGTTCTCAATTTAATTGAATACGCAACTCCCGGGCGAATAGCAGGATTTATCGCAGAATCAATTCAAGGAGTTGGCGGCACGGTTCTGTTCCCGGATGGCTATCTTCAGCATGTCTATAAACATGTGCGTGCAGCCGGAGGCGTCTGTATCGCTGACGAAGTCCAGACCGGTTTTGGTCGTACTGGAGAGACATACTGGGGATTTGAAAGTCAAGGCGTAGTCCCCGACATCGCAACTATGGCGAAAGGGATCGGAAACGGTGTCCCGCTGGCCGCAGTGGTGACCACGCCGCCGATTGCAAAGAGTCTCGCCGAACGAATCCATTTTAACACTTTCGGAGGAAACCCGGTCGTTTGTGCCCAGGGTCGCGCTGTACTACAGGTGATCGATCGCGAAAAACTGCAGCAGAACGCGCTGCAAGTAGGAGATCATCTCATCCGTGGCTTTAATGAACTTGCCAAGAAACACGATCTGATCGGCGACGTTCGGGGCAAAGGACTGATGCTTGGGATTGAGCTGGTGAAAGACCGGAAAACTAAAGAACCCGCCAAAGAGGAGTGTGCCCGCGTCCATGAACTAACTCGCGATTTAGGATTGCTCGTTGGTAAAGGCGGTCTCTATGCGAACACGCTTCGAATTAAACCGCCTTTATGCATCACGAAAGCGGATGCAGATTTCATGATCGAGGTTCTCGATGCCGCTCTAGACGCCGTCTGAACGTGCGCCTACCGCCTCGTAATCGTCCTCGTCGTCGTCCTTCCGCCTCCGCCAACGCCTCTGTGGAGCGCTGCCTCGCTGGCGAGGCCGACCTTAGGCGGATCAGCACACGGGCTACGGCGGACAGGCTGTCCTCGACGGTGTATAGCTGCGCGTTGCCGACGGATGTTGACGGTGAACGCCTCGAGCAACCCATCTCATGCCGTACCCTACGGGACGGATTTCGTTCGGACGATTCCAGGCAATAAATTGCCTGGCTACTATCATTCAATCCCTACGGGATAAAAGGTTCCGCCAATTCAACCAATGACTTCCATCGCAGAACGCCTGGACCGGTTACCGGTCACCCGGACCATTTTCAAAATGGTGACGCTGATATCGCTGGGCGGCTTCTTTGAATTTTACGACATTTTCCTTACTGCCTACATCGCACCGGGACTTTACAAGGCTGGTTTTTTTAGTCCGGTTAGTAGTACCGTCTTTGGACTTGATAACATCGCCACCTTTATCGCGGTTTTCTTTGCCGGGCTCTTCGTTAGCACTCTCTTTCTGAGTCGAATAGCGGACCGTTTTGGGCGAAGGACGATCTTCAATTTCTCGTTGTTATGGTACTCGATTTGTGCGATCGCCATGGCTTTCCAAACGAGTTCGCCGGCAATTCTGTTTTTCCGGTTCGCAGCCGGTATCGGAATTGGGATGGAACTCGTAGTCATTGACACCTATCTGTCTGAGCTAGTTCCCAAGACGTCCCGCGGTCGAGCCTTTGCCTTCAACCAACTCTTGAGTTTTTCCGCCATCCCGGTGGTAGCGCTCCTGTCGCTTTTCTTGGTTCCACGCAGCTTCTTAGAGGTCGACGGCTGGCGTTGGGTAACGGTGATCGGCTCCACGGGCGCCTTTCTCGTTTTCATTGCCCGCCGCAATCTTCCCGAATCACCGCGCTGGCTTGAGCAATCCGGTCGTCATCAGGAAGCGGATCGGATAATGACGGAGATTGAAGAACGGGTACAACAAGAGACCGGTGAAAGCCTGGCGCAGCACTCCAATACTCCCGGACTCCAATCCTCCGGATTCGAGGACAGCTCGTCCACCGTAGCCCGCACTGCAGAACGTCACCCGCTCAATGTCGGCCTCGCAAGCGAGGCAGCGCTCCACAAGGACGTTGGCGGAAGCGGAAGGACGACGACGAGGACGAGTACGAAGCCGCTGGTCGCCTTTAAGGAAATCTGGCAACCGCCTTATCGCAGGCGGACGATCATGCTGGCGATCTTCAATCTTTGTCAGACCATCGGGTTCTATGGATTCGCGAACTGGGTGCCCACGTTCCTGCTATCGAAAGGGATCACGGTTACGAAGTCGCTCGAGTACAGCTTGATCATTGCTTTCGCTAATCCGATTGCACCACTGATCGGGCACCTGTTTGCCGATAAAATCGAACGCAAATGGCAAATCGTCTGGTCAGCGTTAGGAATCGCCGTCTTTGGACTCTGTTTCTCTCAGCAAACCTCGCTCCCAGGCGTTGTGACCTTTGGGGTGTTGGTTACGCTCAGTGCGAATTTTATGTCGTTTGGCTTTCACGCATATCAGGCAGAGCTGTACCCCACTCACATCCGCGCTCAAGGTGTCGGTTTTGTTTATTCCTGGAGCCGATTCGGCGGTATAATTGGAAGTTTCGTAATTGCTGCCGTCCTCAAAGAGTACGGCTCAATCGGTGCGTTCAGCTTCATCGCCTTCTGCATGGTCATCGTAGCAGTCGCCATCGGCGGCTTTGGACCACGCACAAACTCTCTGAGTCTGGAAGAGATCAATCGGGTTCAGGCGTAGTTTCCGGGCGAGCAGGCGCTCGTCTCTATGGGATGTGTCGGGCTTTTGCCGTATAACCGCTCCGACTCGAGGAGTAATACTTTAGTATATATTGGAAGAAGTTTTGGAAGATGTAAATCTGGTGGTAGCGATAAGCCCTTGGAGGCTCCATAATTTAAGCCAAGCGAGCACTAGCGAAGAACCAGCTTATGTCCGAGAGTCAAAGGTACTTCTATGAACGCGTCTAGCCTGACAGAACAATATTTGCGAAAATTCAGGACCCAACCCGGCTTCATTGCTGCGCTGGACCAAAGCGGTGGCAGCACGCCCAAGGCGCTCCGTGCCTACGGAATCAAGGAAGGCGCCTGGTCCAACGATGAGGAAATGTTTACGCTTGTGCATGAGATGCGCGCGCGCATCATAACCAGCCCACCCTTTAACGGCGACCGAATTATCGGCTCGATCCTGTTCGAAGGCACCATGGACCGGGACATCGAAGGACAGCCAAGCGCCGACTATCTCTGGAACATCAAGCGGGTGGTTCCCTTCCTGAAAGTGGACAAAGGCCTAGTGGAAGAGAAGGACGGCGTCCAATTGATGAAGCCGATGCCTCAGCTGGGTGCCCTGCTCGATAAGGCGGTTGCGAAGCATATCTTCGGGACCAAAGAGCGCTCCTTCATCAAGCAAGCCAACGCCGCCGGTATCAAAGCAATTGTAGACCAGCAGTTCGAGGTGGCGGCTCAGATTAGCGCGGCCGGTCTCGTACCGATCATCGAGCCGGAAGTGGATATTCATTGTCCGGAAAAGGCTAAAGCAGAGACATTGCTTAAAGAGGGCATTCTTGAGTACCTGAACAAGCTCCCATCTGGTCAGTTGGTCATGCTCAAGATCACGTTGCCGGAGGAACCAGACTTTTACGCAGATTGCATAAGCCATCCGAACGTCCTGAAAGTGGTTGCGCTATCGGGAGGATATTCGCTGAAAGAAGGAAATGAGCGACTGCGTAACAATCACGGGGTCATTGCGAGCTTTTCGCGGGCACTGTTGGACGGGCTATTGCTTCAGCAATCCGATGCGGAATACAACGCCGTGCTGGATTCGACGATTCAGAGCATCTACGAAGCGTCCGATACGTGAATCAATCGCCTGCTCGCGCCGAGCCGGTAGGTTTGTCATCTAACCACGGCGCGAGCGGACCCTTTCACCTCTCACCTCTCACTCCCGAGCCCTGGTCAGGTGCCGAAGTTTATCAGGATTAGTGACGACATAAATCGTAGCAATCTGTCCGTCGGTGACACTAAAGGTAAGCACCGCGATTGGTGTATCGGCGGAAAGTACCAGAATGCCCTTTGCGGCATTGACCTGTTCGAGTCGGAACTCTGCGTCGGCCGGGACATTTGCCTGGATCCCGAAGAGGAACCGGGCAATCCGCTCTGATCCGCGGATCGGCCCCGGCGCTGCCCGTACGCGCCCTCCGCCGTCTGTCATAAGCGTAGAGTCTTCGGCTAGGACTGCTATTAAGCTGGCGACATCGCCGTTGCGGCACGCCGAAAGAAATCGTCGTACGAGCGTCTCCGCCTGGGCAGGATCAACAGGACGGCGCCGGTCAGGTTGAGAAAGATGTTCCTTGGCGCGACACGCAATCCGCCGGCAGTTAGCCACGCTTTTGTCCAGGATCGCGCTGATCTCGCCATAATTGTAGTCGAACGCCTCGCGCAAAATGAAAACCGCTCTCTCATCCGGTGTGAGCGCCTCCAGCATTAGTATGAACGCGGTGCTGATCGAGTCCGCCAGTGCACTGTCCGCGTTGTGAGGGTCAACAACAGTGGCCATTAGAGGTTCCGGTAACCAAACGCCGAAGTATTGTTCGCGCTGCCGTTTAGCTGAACGTAATCGATCAATTGACAATCGGGAAATCGTCGCAACCAGCCACGCCTTGGTAGAACGGATCTCGTCTTTCTTTTCCACGACACTCTCCCAGCGGAGAAACGTGTCTTGGACTGCGTCCTCAGCTTCCGCCACGCTACCCAACATGCGATAGGCGATGCCGAAAAGCAGCGGGCGGTGCTCTAGGAAGGCGTCAATCATTACGGGAGCGTGGCCACGCCGGTCAGGAACCGGACGATCGCAAGATCTTTAACCAACACTTCGCCCATGCGCAACGGTCCGACTGGAGGACTTGAGATGATGTTGGTAACACGATCTGGTGACATTTTTTGTCGTTTCACCTTTAAGACGAAATAGAGAGGCGGATTTGTGACAGACACCTGCCAAGTCATCACGTTCTTGACTGTTCTGTCTTCGCAGTAAGATCCCCGAAAGAATTTCATGTCCATCCAGCCTCTTAGATCGGAAACGCTCCAGCTTGCCGATGGAAGCAGCATGTATTGGGAGGCTTGCGGAAATCCAAAAGGGAAACCGGCCCTTTATCTTCACGGGGGCCCTGGTTCAGGAGCGCAGACATGGTATCGTCAGCACTTCGATCCTCAGCGATATCTAATTGTATCATTCGATCAGCGAGGGTGTGGACGCAGCCGGCCACTGGTAACCGAACGGGACTACGACCTCGCCTCTAATACAACAGAGTCACTAATTGCTGATATTGAGGAGTTGCGAGAACATCTCTGCATCGAACGATGGCTGCTCACGGGTGTTTCCTGGGGAACGACTTTAGCTCTCGCTTATGCGCAAGCACACCCTGAGCGCGTTTCTGAGATTGTCCTGGCGGCGGTGACCACCACGAGTAGGGCTGAGGTGACGTGGATCACTGAGACGATCGGATGCATTTTCCCAGAGGCTTGGTCGGAGTTTGAGCGGCTGGCAAACCGGCGAGCCGGGCAAAGCCTCATCGATGCCTACTATGGATTGATACGGCATCCCGATCCGAGGATACGCGAACGGGCCGCCGAGGCGTGGTGTAGATGGGAAGATGTACTCGTTTCGCTCGACCCCCAAGCAAAACCAAGCGCTCGCTTCGCCGACCTCGATTTCCGGATCAATTTTGCCACACTGGTAATCCATTACTTCGCAAATGCTGCGTTCCTGGAAGGAAAAGAGATCCTGCAGAACATGGAACGCATCGCGGATCTACCCGGTGTCTTAATCCACGGCCGGTTAGATGTTAGTGGTCCTTTGAAAACCGCTTGGCAACTGCATCAACGCTGGAGTAAGAGCCGGCTGATTGTGATAGAAAACGAAGGCCATGGCGGTCCAGCCATGTGGAATGAGTTTACCAAGGCAATAGCGAGTTTCTCACCCCGAGTCATCGCGTAACTAAAAGCGCGGCTGCCGGTTGGCGGTTTGCCGTGCCCAGCTCGCGCTTCACCCAGTTCGCCCGCTTAACCTCTATTGTGACGCGTTTACATTCAAAGTTGCCGCGTTTATCCTTTGGGATTTGGTCCGGCACAGTCGATTAGCGACAGTGCATTCAAAGCAACCACACCGTTGGTTCCGACCGCTCGGACTCGTCCCCCCGGTCGCAGGTAGGCGTGCTCCACAGAAGAAGAACCCGCTATGGCCGAAAACTCCGACGCGATCCTTGACCGGCGCACGGTGCTCGTAATGACTGCCGCAGCAATCGCTGGAGGCATTGCTGGATGCAGGCGTAGTCCTGATCTCAATTCTGTAGCCGCTAGTCAAAACCCTCGCCGTCGATTTGAAGACAAGATCGTCCTCATCACCGGCGCGACATCAGGCATCGGACGTGCGGCGGCAATCGCTTTCGCCGCCGAGGGAGGAAAGGTTGCCTTTTGTGGCCGGCGCGAAAATCTCGGACGCGAGGTTGAAGCCCAAATCAAATCCCAAGGGGGTGAGGCGCTCTATATTCGCGCGGACGTGCGAGATGAAAACAGCGTGAAGGCCTTTGTTGATGAGACGATCCATAAATACGGCCGCCTCGATGTGGCCTTCAATAACGCTGGTATTACGGTAGAAAAGACACTTCACGAATATAGTTCAGAGGAGTGGGACAACATACAGAACACCAATGTACGTGGTGTTTTTCTCGCGATGAAATATGAGATCCCGTACATGCTCGCAAACGGCCGAGGCAACATCGTAGTAACGTCATCCTCCAACGCTATCGCCACAACCGAGAAACGTTCTGCTTATTCGGCGAGTAAGCGTGGGCTCGTTGGTCTGGTTCAATCTGCCGCACTTGACTATGTGGACAAAGGGATTCGCGTGAACGCGCTCATCCCTGGGACTACTGACACGGCGTTGGTGCGGGGGGTGGCAAACATGCAGAACGTCCCAGACGCCGTCTGGGGGGCTGCGGCTTCGGTGTGGGCTCAATCTCATGTCCCGATGAAACGCATGGCTACTCCCGAAGAGATCGCAGCCTTTGCTCTAGCGCTTGCTTCGGAGGAGTTCCCTTACATGACGGGTGCACAAATGGTGATCGACGGCGGCAAGACCGCTCGGGGCGGCTGACCGGGGGGAGGAGCAGTAAGCAGTAAGCAGTAAGCAGTAAGCAGTGAAAGGCGGAAGGTGGTTAGCTGCTACCCAACTTCGCCAACTCGTCAATCAGCACCCGTTGATTCTCGGAATAATCAACCGGTACATTCACGAGCTGGACTCCGCCCGCTTTGAAAGCGGCTTCTAACGCCGGAACCAATCCGTCAGCCGTCTCCACGCGTGTGCCTTTCGCACCATACGATTCGGCATATTTCACAAAGTCCGGGTTACCGAATTTCAGACCGAAATCAGGGAAACCGTCTGCAGCCTGTTTCCACCGGATCATACCGTAAGCATTGTCTTCGATAATCAGCACCACCAGGTTCAATCCAAGGCGCACTGCGGTCTCCATTTCTTGAGAGTTCATCATGAACCCGCCGTCACCGCAAACCGCCAGAACCCGGCGTTGCGGGAATAGCATCGTCGCCATAATAGCAGAGGGTAATCCGGCTCCCATGGTAGCTAACGCATTATCGAGCAATAGTGTGTTCGGAACACGCGTGCGGTAATTGCGCGCAAACCAAATCTTGTACATCCCATTGTCGAGACAGACGATGCCGTCGTCCGGCATCACCTCGCGGACATCATGTACGATCCTTTGTGGAGTCAACGGAAACCGGCTTTCGGTAGCTCGATCCGCCAAGTGAGCCAGAATCTGTTCCCGCAGAGGTAGAAGAGCGGAAGCATTTTGCAGTTTACCTTCTAACCGGTCCGCCAACAGGGAAAGTGTGCCGGCCACATCGCCAATCACTTCAGCATGCGGGAAAAAGACTTCCTCCACCGTAGCCGGCAGATAACCGATATGAACGACGGTCGGACCACCCTGTCCCATGAAAAAAGGAGGCTTTTCAACGGTATCATGACCGATCGCCAAGATCAGATCGGCTTGATCGATTGCTTGGTGTATGTAGTCCCGCTCGGAAAGGGCAGCCGTTCCTATATAAAGATTAGTGCCGCCCGCGGCAGCGCCCTTGCCCATTTGGGTCGTGAAGAAAGGGATACGGAGCCGTCGAACAAAATCGGATAACGCTTCGGTGAGCCGAGGACGACTTGAGGCGGCGCCTAACATGATTAGGGGACGTTCCGCGTTAAGGATTAAGCCGGCAGCACGATCTAAGGCCACCGGGTGGGCTACCGGCAAATCGATCGGATGGGGCGGGATACAGGGCACGTCCGGGGCCGGTTCACCGGCAATATCTTCCGGTAATTCCAGATGCACGGGACCGGGACGTTCCTGTTGAGCGACGCGGAAGGCTTCACGTACCACCGTTGGAATCGTGTTCGGGCTCACGATCTGACACGCCATTTTTGTTAACGGTGTCATGCTCGGAACAACGTCGACGATCTGAAAGCGGCCTTGTTTTCGACGGAGAATCCCTTTCTGACCGGTGATGAGTACCAGCGGCATGGCGCCAAGAAGAGCGTAGGCTGCACCGGTAGAAAAATTCAACGCACCCGGTCCCAAGGTGCTCAGGCAAACGCCGGCCTTGCCTGTCAATCGGCCATAAGTCGCCGCCATGAAAGCAGCCGCCTGCTCATGGCGCGTGATGATAAGCTCGATTTTGGAGTTTCGAAGCGACTCCACGACGTCCAGGTTTTCCTCGCCGGGCACAGCGAAGATCCGTTCGACCCCTTCATTCTCCAGCGCAGCAACGAGCAGGTCCGAGCCTTTCATGTTCATTGGAGGAGTATACGCGGAACGGTTCATAGTTCACCGTTCGCCGTTCGCGGTCGAAGTCCCGGGTGGACAAATGAAAGTCGCCTCTTCCACGCACTTCGTACCTGCAAGTCGCGCTGGATCGGAACACAAACGAAGGGGCGTTGCTTTCGGAGCGCGAGGTTGAGCGCAAAGCCGATCAAGGATTGGCAACAACGGTTTTCATGTGCCACCGCCGCGACGCCCCGGGAACCGTGCCATGTCCTGGAGGTGTTGAGCGTTTGGCAAACCTGGCACATCGTCGAGGGAGCCGCGGCTAAAAACGGGCTTTGGAAGAAATACGTCACGCGCACGGCACGTCGTCCCCGGCAAGCGCACACCGAATGCGGCTCCCCTCCGGTTTAGGGGTGGTCAACCTCACGCTAATCACCTTTCACCTTTCACTTCTCACGTCTCGCTCACTGCCAAATCAGTGAGCCGCTGCAGCGCCGGCTGCTGTGGTTTTCTTACAGAGCCAAATAGCAGCCGAGCCGACTAGGAGAATAACGCCAAGCACCAGAAAACATTCGCTATAGGCCATTACAAACGAGTTCAATTGAACTGACTGTTGGAGCATTCGATAAGCTTGTTGCAACGCCGCGGCCGGATCTCCCGTATGTTGCAGGTTCTGTGCGGATTGGTTGATTAGATACTGTTGCACGTGCGGATTATAGGCCGTGACGCGTTCTCCAATCCGGAAATCATGAAATTGCTCACGCTGAGTGATCATGGTGCTCAACAACGCGGTGCCAACGCTCCCGCCCAGGTTTCTCATGATGTTGAAAAGGGCCGATCCATCCCCTTGCTGCTCCCGCAACAAACCGGCAGTAGCCAAAGCGGACAGCGGAACTATGGTGAACGGCTGGCCTAGTGCGCGGATGATATTGGCAAACTGAAATTGCGGTCCACCGAATTGGGGATTCATGTAGATATTCAACAAACAGCTGCTACCGAAGATCAGCGCTCCGACAAAAACGATAAGACGCAGATCGAACTTTTTCATCAGACGAGGCACCATCGGGAATATCAAAAGTTGTGGGAGCCCGATCAGTATCATGGCTTCACCGGTTTGCCTGGCGCTATACTGTTGGACTTGCTCCAGATACTCCGGCAAAAGAAACACCGATCCGTATAGGCTTGCCCCCAGTATAAAATTTACCGCTGAAGCTAAACCTAAATTCCGGATCCGCAGCAGTCGAAGATTGACCACCGGAGTTTTGCTGACCAGCTCGCAGATAATAAAGAGAGGAATGAAAATCACCGCGAGCGC
>JAFAIO010000487.1 GCA_019236675.1 Verrucomicrobiota bacterium | reverse complement strand
TTTGCCTGGCTTTGCTTCAACTTTTCTTCCGCTGCCTTGAGTTGACCCTGTAGGGCATTCCGCTCGCTGGTCAAAGAATCGGCGTTTGCCTGCGCTTTCTGTTCTTTTTCCTCCTCTTGTTTCAGTTGCGCCTGCAAATTGGTAAGCTGGCTGGCGGCATCACCAGAATTCGCCTGGACTTGCTTCAGCTTCCCTTCTGCCTCCTTGAGTTGGGCTTCCAGAGCGTTGCGCTCGCTTACGGAGAGCGCTGCATTTTGTTGTGCAACCAGTGCCTTTTCTTCCGCTTGCTTGAGTCGGATTACCATTGCCTCTCGCTCGCTAGTCAAAGAATCAATGTTCGCCAGCGCTTTCTGCTCGTTCTCTTGGTCTTGCTTTAGTTGAGCTCGCAAGGCGGTTAACTGGCCAGTCGCGTCACCAGAATCTGCCTGGGTTTGCTTCAACTTTTCTTCCGCTACCTTGAGTTGACCCTGCAGGGCGTTCCGCTCGCTAGTCAAAGACTCGGCGCTTGCCTGCGCTGTTTGTTCTTTCTCTTTCGCCTGGTTCAGTTGTGCCTGCAAAGCGCTAAGCTGGCTGGCGGCATCACCGGAATTCGCCTGGACTAGTTTCAGCTTCTCTTGTGCCTCCTTAAGCTGACTCTCCAACGCGCCGCGCTGGCTGCCGGCGAGGTCAGCGCTCTGTTGAGCTAATAGTGCTTTGGCTTCGGTTTGCTTGAGTTGGTTTTGCAGGTCGCTCCGCTCGCCTGCCAAAGAATCCGCGTTTGCCTGTGCTTTCTGTTCTTTCTCTTGCTCCTGCTTCAGTTGTGCCTGCAAGGCGCTGAGCTGGCTGGTCGCATCACCTGAATTCGCCTGGACTTGCTTAAGCTTCTCTTGTGCCTCCTTCAGCTGGCTCTCCAACGCGCTGCGCTGGCTGCCGGCAAGGTCAGCGCTCTGTTGCGCTGACAGCGCTTTGGCTTCGGTTTGCTTGAGTTGGTTTTGCAGGGCATTCCGCTCGCCACTCAAAGAATCCGCATTTGCCTGTGCTTTCTGTTCCTTCTCTTGCTCCTGCTTCAACTGTGCCTGCAAGGCGCTAAACTGGCTAGCTGCATCACCTGAATTCGCCTGGAGCTGCTTCAGCTTCTCTTCTGCCTCCTTAAGCTGGCTCGCCAGCGCGCTGCGCTGGCTGCCGGCAAGGTCAGCGTTCTGTTGTGCTGATAGTACTTTGGCTTGCGCCTGCTTGAGTTGGTTTTGCAGGTCGGCAGCCAAAGAATCCGCATTGGCCTGCGCCTTCTGTTCTTTCTCTTGCTCCTGCTTCAGTTGTGCCTGCAAAGCGCTAAGCTGGCTGGCGGCATCACCAGAATTCGTCTGGACTAGCTTCAGCTTCTCCTGTGCCTCCTTCAGCTGGGTTTCCAGCGCGTTGCGCTGGCTGCCGGCAAGGTCGGCGTTCTGTTGCGCTAATAGTGCTTTGGCTTCGCTTTGCTTGAGTTGGCTTTGCAGAGCATTCCGCTCTCCGGTCAAAGAATCCGCATTGGCCTGTGCTTTCTGCTCTTTCTCTTGCTCCTGCTTCAGTTGTGCCTGCAAAGCGCTAAGCTGGCTGGCGGCATCACCAGAATTCGTCTGGACCAGCTTCAGCTTCTCTTGTGCCTCCTTCAGCTGGGTTTCCAGCGCGCTGCGCTGGCTGCCGGCAAGGTCAGCGTTCTGTTGTGCTAATAGTGCTTTGGCTTCGCTTTGCTTGAGTTGGCTTTGCAGAGCATTCCGCTCGCTAGTCAAAGAATCCGCATTCGCCTGTACTTTCTGTTCTTTCTCTTGCTCCTGCTTCAGTTGTGCCTGCAAAGCGCTAAGCTGGCTGGCGGCAGTACCAGAGTTCGTCTGCAGCTGCGTCAACTTCTCCTGTGCTTCCTTCAGCTGGGTCTCCAGCGCGCCGCGCTGGCTGCCGGCAAGGTCAGCGTTCTGTTGTGCTAACAGTGCTTTGGCTTCCGTTTGCTTGAGCTGCACTTGCAGGGCGTTCCGCTCGCCAGTCAATGAATCCGCATTTGCCTGTGCTTTCTGTTCTTTTTCCTGCTCCTGCTTCAGTTGCGCCTGCAAAGCGTTAAGCTGGCTGGTTGCATCACTAGAATTCGTCTGGACTTGCTTCAGCTTCTCTTGTGCCTCCTTGAGCTGCGTCTCCAGCGCGTTGCGCTGGTTACCTGCAAGGTCAGCGCTCTGTAGTGCTGACAGTGCTTTGGCTTCGGTTTGCTTGAGTTGGTTTTGCAGGGCGTTCCGCTCGCCAGTCAATGAATCGGCATTTGCCTGTGCTTTCTGTTCTTTCTCTTGCTCCTGCTTCAGTTGTGCCTGCAGGGCGTTAAGCTGGCTAACTGCATCACCGGAATTCGTCTGAAGCTGCTTCAGCTTCTCATCTGCCTCCTTCAGCCGGGTCTCCAGCGCGGTGCGCTGGCTGCCAACCAGGTCAGCGTTCTGTTGTGCTGACAACGCTTTGGCTTCCGCTTGCTTGAGTTGGCTTTGCAGAGCATTCTGCGCGTCAGCCAAAGAATCTGCGTCCGCCTGAGCCTTCTGCGCCTTATCTTGCTCCTGCTTCAGTTGCACTTGCAAGGTGCTAAGTTGGCTGGACGTCTCGTCAGAATTTGCCCGGACTTGCTGAAGCTTTTCCTCTGCTTCCTTGAGTTGAGTTTCCAGTGCCTTCCTCTCGCTGTCAGTCAACTCGGCGTCTTGCAGTTGCTTTAACTTGTCCCCTGCCGCCTTTAGTTCCGTTTCTAAAGCAATCCGCTGTCTATTGGCAAGTTCTACATTCTCTTGTGCTAATTCTACCTTCTCTTCCGCTTCCTTTAGTTGAGCTGCCAGACCAGTCGCGTCTTTGCTTGCATATCTATCCGGTTGCGCCGTGTGAACGTCTTCCTTCGTCTCATTGTGCCGGTTGATCGAGTTGAATCCCTCAACGCCCACGATTACGGCAGAAACTGCTAAAAGGATGATGGCTGCCGACCCGAGATAATTTGGCGCCCGCCCGTGGCGCTTCTGGCGGGCTAGGCTCTTTTTAATGTAATCGATCTGGTCGTCGCTTAACGCCGAAGCGAAATCTCGGAGCAACGTCTCTGCCTCGGCTAAGGCAATCCTGTTATAGAGCAGATGATCAATTTGCGAACCTCGACTGAGCCAGACCCTTAGGCTTTCATCCAGACGATTTCGCATCTCAAAAAGATGCTGTTCCTCAGGTAACGACTGCAATAGCCTTGGCCAGTTGTAAATCAGCGCGTCCTGGGGAAGACTGATTAAGCGGGAGTGTTTTGGATCAATTTCGGCGCTTAACAGTCCTTCGTTAGTCAGACAATCAATCAGGCTTCTAGCTGCCGCACTCTGACGTTGATTAAATTTGGGCGATGAAACGAGTTCGTGGTATGGAACGGGCCGCCGGACTAAGACATTTTCTTTGTTGGCGCCTGACGCCAGTAATTGGCGAATCACGAATTTGAACACGTGCTGTTCATCGCGATTCAGCGTTAAGAAAACGTACTCTGCATGTTGAGCTAACGCGTTCTTGAATCCACCCAATTGGGAATAATCAGACCAAAGTAGCACCCCGTCTTTTCGCTGGAGCTGCCTGTCATATAGCCTTGAAAGTACGTGCTCCAGCAAAGGTAGCGGATCGGCGCTGTTCATTGCTGCCGTAAGTAAGAGATCGTCCAGGCTTCGACCTGTTTCCGGGTCCCGCTCGAAACGCAGGCCCGCGGCCTCCGCCGGCAACCGGATCATGTTCCCAATCTCGTGTGCAGTCGGCGCTTGAAGTTCGTATCCTCCCCCACCGGAGGTAAGGTTAACCAAGTCGGGGAACCGTTGGTAGTGCGGGTAAAAGTCGCTGCGCAAAGCGGCGATAACATAGATCCCTTCGCAGCGAGCTAACGCACAAAGCGCCGTAACATATCTCCGCTGCAGCGCCGGAGAAACCCCGATGAATAGTTCCTCTAGCTGATCCACAACGAGCACGAGCCGCGTCTTCGGCCTTACTAGCGCTTCCGCTATCCGGACTGCGGCATTGTCCGGCTCTTGTCTAAGTTGGGATGCCAGACTCAGCGATTCGTCGGACTCAGCGACCTGCTGAAGCTCCGGTACGGCAAACTTAGCTACCAGGGCGGTCGCAAGTGATTCGATAGGATCCCCGATGCCTGGTCGGGTGATCGCACGACGCCAAGGGCCGTTGCCCACCGGAGTACCTCCCTGGGTCAAAAGAGGAAGCACGCCGGCCCGAACCAATGAACTCTTTCCCGAACCCCTGGGACCAAGCACCAGTACTAGAGACTTTTTGGCCGTGGTCTGTTTCTTTAAAGCATCCAGCACTTCTCCAATGGCTCTCGTTCTGCCGTAGTAAAAAGCGGCATCGTCGAAATCAAAAAAATTCAGCCCTCGAAAAGGGTTCGAGCCACGCAAGCGGCTTCGTAACAACGATTTCTTCGGTCCACTTCCGTTGTCGAGCCGCTCAACAAGAAAATTGCGAAAATGTTGTCGGAACGAATTCCCGAAGTCTTCCAGATCTAGATACTCATGGCTACATTCGCGGAACTCTGTTTCGTCATCCTTTTCCCATCTGGCAAAGAAATCCTGCAGCGCGTCCCACTGCCGGCACAGTTCTTCCCGTTCTTCTTTCGGTTCGAGCAGGGCGTCGGGCGTCGCTCCATTCCGGTAAACAAATAAGTTCTGAAACGCAGATATCTGGTCCGATTGACCCAAGATCCAATCGATTTCGTAGTCCGGTACGGGTCCCGGTAGACTACCGTTGGTCAAGGAACTACCGTTGGTCAAGGAACTACCGTTGGTGAAGGCACATTTCCCGACTGGGACGTTTGCAAACCGGGACCACAGCAGGCAGATAACTAGGTCGTATTGAGTTTGATCTAGTTTGGGAAACTCATTTCTTTCTGACTCCGGACATTCCCAAAAGAACGCTCGCAGGATCGGCGTTGTTTCATCCTCCGGATCTTTGGGTTCAACGGCAGCAGCCTCTTTCGGCCCTCGCAATGGATTGGAATAAGAGACGCTAACCGGGAGGTCAAACTCCGCGGCGACCGAACGAATCAATTGTTCAGCAATGGCACTCTCTTTTTGTACGTCTGAGGCGGCAGAAACGAAGACATCGATCGTTCTCATATGGCCTGAGTGCTTCGATTTCGATTCAGTTCGTCATGAAACAGACATCCTTTTGATATCGAAACGGCCGGCAGGGCGCGAAAAACCGGCCCTGCCCCGCAATTAGCTTCGAGCTAATTTGAAGTTTTCTCTTCCGACCCGCCCCACTTCTTTTGCTCTGCGGCGCTCAACTCTTTCGTCTCTGCTCCACCCCAAGTCTTCTGCCCAGCGCCACCCCAATCATTTTTCGCTCCTGACCCACCCCATTTTTTTTTCTCCTCGGCACCACCCCAGCTTTTCTTCTCAGCGGCACCGCCCCATTTCATTTTTGCATCGGCTCCTCCCCACTGTTCCGCTGTGTTAGGGCTGTCGAGCTTGCGAGAATCGCGAACCTCGGAACCTGAAATCGCAACCGGCCGAACAACTCGCCCATCGTCCAAAACATCTGCGTAAAACGACTGGCGGCTTTGACCGATCTGCCCGTTCAAATGCACGAGGTAATTCGGGAATGGGACTGACCGATATTGGACATCACCCACCTTAATAAATGATGCGTTATAAAAACCACCCGGTTTCTTCCCGCCGACATTCGTGAGGCTATTTGAGTAACCGGGATCATGATCCTCCAGTCCACCTGCCCAGCCGACCGCAGCTAACACTGCCGCGTTCGGGGAGATTTTGTTAGTCGCGTACTGGGCCTGATTCCACTCGGCAGGATTGACCTTTGCCGGACTTATACCTGGTGGAACCTCCAACCGGTAATATTGAGGCGCGCCACTCTCTAGGCGCACTTTGTAGACAACATCGTCGGCATTTGCTGATATCGCGGACAAAGCCGCAACGACATTAAGACTCAAGAATGCGATCTTCTTACCCACCGGCTCACCGAATCGCAACAGTGAAACCGGGACCCAAGTGCGGGGTGCGGAAGCGGACACTCTCACGAACGTAGACATCTACTGGTTCGTGGATGACAAAGCGATAAGGTTAGCTGTTACTAATGTGCGCTCTGCTATGAGTGGTCTGGATATTTTATTCAGCGCCGATATTTATGCGCGATTGGGAGACCATTCTGTTCATCTCCCGAATCAGTTATACGACATTAACTTTTTTTCATCTGCGGCGCTACGCCGCCCGCTTTCGCTCAATATCGGGCAAGAAAGCCGTAAGTAGGCCTAACAGCGGCAAGAAAGCACAAAGCTGGAACACGAATCGAATATTGGTCAGATCGATCAGTTGCCCGAGCACCGCTGATCCAATTCCGCCCATTCCAAACGCGAAACCGAAGAAGAGACCGGAAACCATGCCCACTTTTCCGGGCATCAATTCTTGAGCATAAACCAGGATTGCGGAGAAAGCTGAAGAAAGGACGAAGCCGATGATGACGCTAAGAACCGCGGTCATCGGTAGGTTGACATGGGGAAGCAGCAAGGTAAACGGAGCCACACCCAGGATAGAAACCCAGATCACATATTTACGTCCGATGCGGTCTCCGACCGGACCCCCCACGATCGTTCCAGCAGCGACAGAAAACGTGAACAGAAAGAGCAACAATTGGGCATGCTGGATGGTGAGATGGAACCGATCGATCAAATAGAAGGTGTAGTAGCTACTGATACTGGCCAGATAGAAATACTTGGAGAAGATCAGCGCTACCAGTATCGCCAGCGCGGAAAGAATCGTAAGGCGAGACAGGTGGACGCCATCCGCCGGGCGGCGGCTCACGATTTTCAAACGGAAAAGGTTTCTTTGATACCAGCGCCCAGCATTGAAAAGAATGAAAATAGCAAGAAGAGCAACCGCCGAGAACCAGGCAATCCTGCTCTGGCCTCGCGTGCCCACGACGAGGGCGGCCAGCAGCGGCCCCAGCGATTGCCCGGCGTTTCCGCCAACTTGAAATAAGGACTGGGCGAAACCGTAACGGCCGCCAGAGGCCATCCTCGCAAGACGAGACGCTTCCGGATGAAAGACAGATGAGCCAAGCCCCACCAAGGCAGCGGCGCCGAGAATCATCCAGTAGCTGCTGGCTGCAGAAAGCAAAATCAGCCCGATTAAGCTGAACCCCATTCCAATCGCGAGTGAGAACGGCTGTGGCCGATGATCCGTGTACAAACCGACGACTGGCTGCAACATGGAGGCCGTGATTTGAAACGTCAGAGTGATGAGACCGATCTGGGCGAAATTAAGCTGAAATGAATCTTTCAGAACGGGATATATCGCGGGGATAAGCGATTGAATCGTGTCGTTAAGCAAATGCGAAAAGCTGGCGGCAAAAAGAATCGCAAAAATGGTTTCGTTCCCAGTTCTCGGCAGAGCGGTACTTGGTTGACTGGTTCCCGTTCCTGTCTCCATGGCGTAAAGAGGTCAATTAAGTGGAAGATGTCGCGGCGATCAAGCGCAGCGAGGGGCGAGTCGGCGAATGGGCGAAAGAGCGATAGGGGGGCGTTGCATTCCGCGTTTTAGCTCGGGTGGGGTGTCGACCCCCTAAACCCTTTCGCAGCTAACACGTTCGGAAAGATGCGACGCCCAGGGGTTAGAGGTATGTTCAACACCGCGGAAGAACCCAGGGCGTCGCGTCTTTTCGAACGTGTTACCTGCAACGATTCCAGGCCACGGCACGCGCGCGAGTTGTCACCCGGAATGCGACGCCCCTCCGATTTGGATGTCTAGCTTACCTTTCACATCTTCCTCCCCTCTCCTCTTGCCTCGATCTGCGATCTGCTATTTGCTATTCGCGAAGCGTCTGTACCCCATGTCCTCCCCGTCACGGAAATCTCAAATCGCTAATGTCATCCAGGTTTCGAGCGGGAACTTCTTGGAGATGTATGACTTCATGGTGTTCGGCTATTTTGCCAGCGCCATCGGCGAAACCTTCTTTCCAGCCGGCGACCATTTTGCTTCGTTGATGTCATCGTTGATGACCTTCGGGGTGGGTTTTCTGATGCGGCCCATCGGCGCCCTGGTGCTTGGTGCGTATATCGATCGATACGGCCGGCGGGCCGGACTCATCCTCACCCTGGCCTTGATGTCTGTCGGTACGTTTGGATTGGCTTTTATGCCTGGGTTCGCCGTGATCGGGATCGCGGCGCCGTTGTTGATCGTTTTCAGCCGGTTATTGCAAGGATTTTCGGCAGGCGTAGAGCTTGGGGGAGTCTCGGTTTACTTGGCAGAGATGGCCACTCCAGGGCACAAAGGATTTTATGTGAGTTGGCAATCCGCCAGCCAACAGGCTGCGGTCATGTTCACCGCCCTTCTTGGCGTCGTCCTGGGCGCAGTTCTACCTCCCCAAGCACTGGATCAATGGGGCTGGCGCATTCCTTTTCTAATCGGCTGTCTGATCATCCCCGTCCTCTTTTTACTACGCCGTTACTTGCCCGAAACGGAAGCATTCCGGGTTCGCAAACATCGTCCCAGTGCAGCTGAGATCTGGCGAACGCTCTTGCGGAATTGGGGAATCGTCCTGATCGGCGTCATGCTGGTAACGATGACAACCGTGTCTTTCTATCTGATCACGGCGTACACCCCCACTTTCGGTAAACACGAGTTGCATCTCGAGCCGACGGCGTATCTCACGGTCACTTTGTGCGTCGGGCTCTCCAATTTTATCTGGCTGCCCATTATGGGATCTGTGTCGGACCGGATCGGCCGAATCCCGATTCTGTTCGGTGCCACCATAGTGACGCTGCTAACCGCATATCCAGCCATGCTCTGGTTAACTGCGGCCCCGTCTTTCACCCGCCTTTTGATCGTCGAACTTTGGCTCTCCTTTCTATACGCGAGTTACAACGGCGCCATGGTTGTTGCCTTAACCGAGATCATGCCGGAAGAGGTGCGGACGGCCGGGTTCTCGCTCGCTTACAGTTTGGCGACAGCCCTATTCGGCGGTTTTACCCCGTTCATTTGCGAATATCTCATTAAAGCAACCGGAAATCAGGCAACACCTGGCCTCTGGATGTCGGCGGCAGCCGCTCTCGGACTCATCGCGACCCTGTTAATACGCCGCAGAGAAAACTGGAAAGGTCCCGAACTCGCGCCGGGGGTTGCTCAGTGATCAGTGATTGGATGGGAGGTACGGGTCAGTTCTCATAAATCCCATACGCCCTATCAGTATCACACTGTTTCGCCTAAAGTCACCATTGATCCGCTGATTACTGGTTACCGCCTCGCTTTCCATTTGCTATCGAGCAACGACTGCTCGCTATTCTGTCATGACCAAGATCCCGCACACTGACTTAAATGTCTTCCCACTGGCGCTTGGCGGCAACGTGTTTGGGTGGACTGCGAACGAAGAGCAGTCGTTCGCGGTTCTCGATGCCTACGCTGCCGCGGGTGGCAACTTCATCGACACGGCCGACATGTACTCTTGCTGGGCGCCCGGGAATTCTGGGGGCGAGTCTGAAACCATCATCGGACGGTGGATGAAAGCTCGCGGCAACCGGAACAAGATGATCATTGCTACAAAAGTCGGAATGCTCCCGCGACTGCTCGGACTTTCGACAAAAACAATTCAGCGCGCGGCGGAAGACTCGCTGGAACGCCTGCAAACCGATCGCATCGACCTGTACTATGCACACCAGGACGACCGGGCGACACCTTTGGTCGAGAGCCTGGCTGCGTTCGACGGCTTGGTGCGGTCCGGCAAAGTCCGGTATATTGCGGCTTCGAATTATAATGGACAGCGACTAGCCGAAGCCATACGGGCCTCGCGCAGAGAAGGTTTCGCCCAATATGTGGCTCTGCAACCGCACTACAACCTAATGGAACGGGCGAAGTACGAAGGAGAATTATTGGAAGCGGTGGCCGCCGCAGGACTCGGTTCCTTTCCTTATTTCTCGTTGGCTTCCGGGTTTCTGACCGGAAAGTATCGAGAAGGCAGCAAAGTTGATAGCAAACGGGCAGAAGGGGCAGGAACCTACCTGAACGACAAAGGCCGCAAGGTGTTAGCCGCTCTCGACGAGATTGCGAAAGCGCGAAAAGAAGCAGTCGCCTCGATCGCGTTAGCCTGGTTAGCGGCCCAGCCCACCGTGGTTGCGCCGATCGCTAGCGCTCGAACCACAGAACAACTCCCCGCATTACTGCGCTCGGCGGAAGTTCATCTGACAAACGAAGAGATTCAGAAGTTATCGGCGGCAAGCGAGTAGCGCTCCGGGTCGGCGTAAGGGCGATATGGCCATCGGGAGAAGGAGCGTACCAGCGTGCTCCTCGCTATCCCGATGATGTCAGCAAGAAAACTAGCACCGCGCCGAGAATGATCGGGACAATAGTGGCCAGGCCGATAAAAGCATAGCGGTACCGGGGCAAACCGTAGATCAAGCCATAAATAATCCCGTAAATCAGACCACCGAAGTGAGCTCCATTGCCAATAGCGAGGACATGCGTTTGAGTCAAAAAAACGCAGAGTACTGCCCACCCGATCAACATTGGAGCGTTTTTCTTAACGAACCACCAGAGAAAAGGGTTATTCGGTGAAGCACCTATCATGAAGCCGAAGATGCCGTAGATGACACCCGAAAGCCCGATGCCCACGTTATGCTCAACGTCGATTTGAGCTGCAGAGGCTACCCAGGCGAGGACGATTAAAAGTACCGCATACCGAAATGATCCGTAGAGCGTTTCGAGTAACCGGCCCAACACTGAAAACGCCATCAAATTGAAAACGATGTGAGTAAAATCGGGGGGCGGGGCATGCACCAGAGTCATCGTAAAGAGCGTCCAAAGTGCGCTGACGCCGTCAGTCCGAATTGGGTTAACCAATGTCGCGTCAACGGCCCGATAGTTTTGCAGCTCCCATAGGTAGACAAGCACGCACAGACCAATGACGACGTAGGTGACAATCGGCGTTTTCTTGAGCACAGCTTGGTCGCTCATGGCGTGCTCCTGGTTTGATTCAGCATAATTTCGTCTGGAGGGGTTACATGAGGAGGCCGATGAGTTCAAGGAGAGCGGGTTCGGCGTGCGGGCTAAACCGCGGATCGAGGACGACGACGACGACGATTACGAGAAACCACCTCTCCTGGATCCTAGATTCTAGCTCCTAACTCCTACTCATAGCTCCTCACCCGGCTCAACCAACCGGACAACCAACGCTCCTCGTGCCGTTCCGGAGGAGCATTGTGAACTCGCCGGGTCAAGACCTGGGTGGCTGCAGTTCGGAATTGTTCTAAGGAGGGTCCATGATTCATGGTTTCTAAGACCTGCAACAAACCCCAACCTTGACCTTGGTAACGTTCGGTTGGTGATGTCCCCTCGCCCTTGAAATTGACATAATCGACCAGGGGGTACATGCCGCCAAAGGTCGCGGCAACTCGATCGAAGTTTTGTTTCACCTTAGCCTGTTCGCCGGCCGGCACCGAGGCCAGCATCTTGGGCAAGGCGGCCTCAAGCCGATTAGCAGCAAACCGGGCTTGCAACGGAACCGTGTTGGCTAGAACCGTGCGCAATTCCTGCAGCCGAGCAGAATGTAAATCCGCCAGAAAAGCGGCGCGATTGGGCCAAGGACATCCGTGGGAATCAGCAAGCCAGGATGGAAGCGCGACACCGGACTCTTTCAGATAGGCCAGGAGCGGCGGAAAACTTTCTTCGAAAGGACCACGTTGTCCAACGGGATACCAAATAAAATGTCCGATCCCGAGCGAAGCAAAATTTTCCCCGCTATTCCAAGAGGTCAGCCCGGAAACCGTGCCTCCACACTCGTTTTGCCAGAGGCGCCGCCCAATCTTGTCGGCTTGGGCATCCGAAAGATGGACGCCTTGGCCATGGGACGAGGCCGGCAATAAAACGCATAAAACGCAGATCAAGAGGGCGAACGTGGTCCTGGGACGATGCATATCCCAAAAAACTACTTCGCCAGGGTTTGCGTAATCAAGGATTCAGCGGCCTGCCACAGGACCTGGGAGCCGTCTTCGATCGGGCGGTTCTTGGTAAGTGCTTGCTCTTGACGGATCCCATGCTCTTTCCAGCTCCCGCCTTGGGTAAACACGTTATGGAGAATCGGCATCAGACGGTCCAGGGCGAATGCAAACTTTGCTTCTGAAGTTTGTCGATCCTCGAACTCTCGCCAAAGAGCCATAAAGCTTTGTGCCTGTTCCTCGGGTAAAAGCCCAAAAAGCCGGTTAGCAGCTTCCTGTTCACGCGCTGGTTTTCCAACATTCGCCGCGTCGTCGTAAATGAACGTGTCGCCGGCATCGATCTCCACCAGATCATGAACCAAAACCAGACGAACCACTTTGCTGACATCGATCTTTTCATTGGCATGCTCGGCCAGCACCATCGCGGCAACGGCCAGATGCCAGCTGTGTTCAGCCGAATTTTCGTGCCGGTCGATATTGATCAAATACGACCGGCGTAGCACGCTCTTGAGACGATCGATTTCAAGAATGAATTGAAGCTGCCAGCGTAACCGTTCAGGGATCGATTCACCCAGTTCTTTCCAGCCGTCCATAGGGATCTATACGTGAGCGGTGAGAAGAGAGAAGTGGGAAAAGGAGTCAGGAGCCAGAATCCAGGAGCCAGGAGCTAGGAGCTAGTAGACGCGAAGCGCTTGTCCCGAAGGGACAACAGGACTGAGCCCGACTACGCAAAGCCTACGTCGCGGCCAGGTTTTCGGCTCGGCAAGACTGATGGCAAGGGCGCGCCAAAGCGTAGCGACGGCGGCCTGGGGTCTTAACCCGGTCTTAACCCCAGGTACCGACCGAAAATATGATCCGCCCCAAAGGGGCGGTAGAGTCAGTGTCTTACGATCGGACATTGTTGAAAACGAAGCGCCAATCGCCAATATCTTCCGCCCCTTGTGAGGGCGGGTCGTTGGGGGGGCGTATT
>JAFAIO010000088.1 GCA_019236675.1 Verrucomicrobiota bacterium | reverse complement strand
ACCGGTATTCGCGACCTAGACGAAATGCTGGGCGGCCTTGGTTACTATCGCGGTAGCACCGTGCTGTTGAGCGGAACGGCTGGGACTGGTAAGACCACTCTGGCTGCCCATTTAGCGCAAGCAACTTGCGCTCGAGGCGAGCGGTGTCTGTTTTTTTCCTTCGAAGAATCAGCATCCCAGATTCTCCGCAACATGCGAACAATTGGTATCGATTTGCAGCCTTTCATTCGCAAAGAACTGCTTCGTATCCTGGCGGCGCGCCCGACGGTTTACGGTCTGGAAATGCACCTGGTGCGGATGCATAAGCTGATCAGCCAATTCCAACCGGCTGTCGTCATCGTCGATCCGGTCTCAAATCTACAAACCGCCGGCACGAGTGAAGAGAGCAGCGCGCTTTTTATCAGGTTGGTCGATTTTCTGCGAAAGAATGGGATTTTGGGATTCCTGGTGAGTCTGACTGGCGGGGCCAGTGCGCTGGAGACGACCGGTGAGGGAATTAGCTCGATAGTGGATACTTGGTTGCTACTTAGAGATATCGAACTAAGTGGCGAGCGGAATAAAGTGTTGTACGTACTTAAGTCGAGAGGGATGAACCATTCGAATCAGGTTCGCGAATTTCATATCACATCGAAGGGAGTAAAATTGGTCGACGCCTACTTGGGTCCGGCTGGAGTACTTACTGGATCCGCACGCTTGGCGCAGGAAGCGCGTGAGGGTGCCGACGCTGAAACATTGAAACAAGAAATGGAGCGACGCGAACTGGCGTTGAAGCATCGGCGAAGGGCCATGGAGTCTCAAATCGAAGCCCTCCGGGCGGCATTTGAAGCGGAGATAGAAGAATTCAACAGGACGGCAGCGAATGAAAAAGTCCGTCTAGGGCAGGTTGAAATCGACCGGGAGGTCATGGCTCGTAGTCGTCGCGTCACGGAGCGATCAAAAGAGAATAATCATAGATGAAGGCAACCGCGCCACAGAAGAATAGAACCGAGAGAGCTCGTCCGGGCCCCGCTGATTCTGGAGCCGAATGGAAACTTTACCTTTATGTGGCTGGGCAAACCCCCAAATCGCTTACGGCCTTTGCAAATTTGAAGCGTATTTGCGAGGAACATTTATCTGGGCGTTATCAAATCGAAGTGATTGATCTTCTGAGAAAGCCAGAGCTGGCTCAGATGGACCAGATCATCGCCCTTCCGACTTTGGTCCGTAAACTGCCGGAGCCCATCAAACGAATCGTGGGAGATCTATCAAATTCTGAACGGGTAATGGTTGGGATGAATCTGGAAAAACTTTCTGGGCCTAGCTAGAAAATAGTCGTAACCGGAACAGGACCCAATAGGATGTCTCGAGGCCATAGCGAGCCGTTAAATTCAACGCCGGAATTCGAAAAGTTATTGCAGCAAGCGACTCATCGGGTTCGATATGTTTTGAGGCTTTACGTCACTGGCGCTACCGATCGCTCCAGCAGGGCAATTACCAATATCCGATGGTTTTGCGAGCGTTATCTTAAAGGACGTTACGATTTGCTGGTCGTTGATATCTACCAACAGCCTTCGCTAGCTCAGACTCAAGAGATTATTGCAGCGCCGACCCTGGTGAAAAGCGAGCCGCTGCCGTCTAAACGTCTGGTCGGCGATTTCTCTGATCGTGAACGCCTTGCCACCAGCCTGGGTATTCGCAAAGAAAAAGAAGGAGAAAACCCCTATGTATAAAGACAGCCGAGGGCGGCCGCAGGGCGGTGGGGACGGTTCTACCGGGCGTTGGGTTAGCGAAGAGGAACTGGGTCTGCTCCACGCCAGTTTGCAAGAGGCCCAGGAGACGCTGAACGCAATCCGCAATGGAGAAGTGGATGCGATCGTTGCCACCGGGAATCGCATTTATAGTTTGACCGGGGCTGAACATCCTTACCGAGTTTATGTAGAGCAGATGCAAGAGGGCGCCGTGACGGTCGCCGCGGACGGGCTCATCCTGTATTGCAATCAAAAGTTCGCAGATATGGTCCAAGCGCCGCTTGAAGGCGTGATTAGTTCCGTTATCTCTTCGTACGTCTCCGCATCGAGCTGGGAAAAGATTTCCTCGGTAGTGAGCGGTGCCGAATCGGTGGTTAAGCACGAAAGCCTGCTTAGCGGCCCGCATGGCGAGGAAATTCCAGTGAACCTTACTGCCAGCAGGTTGGCCCTGTCAGATCAGAACGTGATTTGCTTGGTGGTTACAGATCTGACTTTACAAAAGTTGGATGAACGGCTTCGCTTGGCCAAAGAAGTCGCCGAACGCGCTAATTTAGCCAAGGACGGATTTCTCGCCGCGCTCAGCCATGAGTTGCGGACGCCTTTGACTCCGGCCCTGATGGCGGTCTCAGCTTTGCAGCAAGACCAGACCTTGTCATCCCGGGTTCGAACCGATCTCGAAATGATCAGGCGTAATATCCTGCTCGAGACGCGCCTGATCGATGATCTGCTGGACTTAACCCGGATTACGCACAACAAACTCGAGCTGCTCGAGACGCCGCTGGATCTTCATGGTGTGCTGCGAAATGCCATCGATGTCTGCGCCTCGGATATCGAAGTGCGGAACTTGAACTTGTCGTTGAACTTTGCTGCCAACCATACTAACACCGTAGGCGACATCGTTCGGCTTCAGCAGGTGTTTTGGAACATAATTCGTAATGCCGTCAAGTTTACCCCGATAGGCGGATCGATCCGGGTTTCCACCAGTAACCCTGAACCAGCTCTGTTCGAGGTTACTATCGGCGATTCCGGAATTGGATTCGATCCTGCTGATGCAGAAAAACTCTTTGAGTCCTTCAGGCAAGTCAGTCACGATGTCACCCGCCGGCCTGGCGGGCTAGGGCTGGGACTCACCATTAGCCGTGCTATCGTGAATGGGCACCAGGGACGTATCTGGGGTGAAAGCCAGGGCCTGAATCTGGGTGCAACCATTCACGTTGAGCTGCCTCTCCGCGACTCGGTTGCACCCTTGGTTTCAACTCGGGAACCTGCTCCCTCCGAAGCTGCGACTCCCGGGTTGCGTATTCTTCTGGTCGAAGATCACCAAGACACGCGCCTAATCTTCAGAATGATGCTCGCGCAGAAGGGACATTCCGTGGAAAGCGCCGCTTCTGGAGAAGAGGCGCTGAGCCTGGCCAGCCAGCGGGCATTTGATCTGGTAATCAGCGATGTCGGACTGCCGGATTTCAGCGGGATGGAACTAATGACTATCTTACGCGAGCGCTATCGTCTCCGGGGTGTTGCTGTTACCGGCTACGGTATGGATGAAGATATCCGGCGAAGTAAGGCTGCCGGGTTCGACTATCATGTCACTAAACCAGTCGATCCCGCTAAGATCGACTGCCTGCTCGCAGAAGTGACGCGGGAGATGCCGTCGCGGTTGAATCTCCCCACTGGGCAATCTTCCCTGGCGCAACCTTCCCTGGCGCAACCTTCCCTGATCCCTAGTTCAGAGCGTCACCCGATGCCCCCGGCTTAGAGCAGACTTTTCCCTGCGATGCCTTTATGAAAATATCGTAGTCCTCGGATGATCAAGAAAAGTGGACAGCTAAATTTGGTCCTCCTGTTTCTCGCTGTCGCGACCTTGCTAGGCATCAGTTTTGTTTTCATTTTCTTGATTGGCACGCGCGCCTCGCGGCTGGCGGATGATCTCCGGCAACGTCAATCGACCGTTCAGCGGTTGCAGGCGATTGTGTCGACAGTTGATGATGCCGAAACCGGGCAGCGCGGCTACTTGCTCACTGGCGATGAAAAGTACTTGGCGCCCTACGCTAATGCCCTCGCGGAGGTCCAAGCCCGCCTGTCCGCATTACGAAAAGCGGCGACCGAGGGC
>JAFAIO010000279.1 GCA_019236675.1 Verrucomicrobiota bacterium | reverse complement strand
GAGAAGCAGAGGAAAGCGACCCGGATTCGTCAGCCAGTCACCTCTTTGTTCGGTCTCACCGACGAAGAAGGCGGAGAAGGCGAAGAAGAAGAATCGACACCGGAAGCGAAGGATTAGTCTATGCCGCGCGATATCATCATTTTGGAGTGCACTGAAGCCCGGGCGGAGGGAAAGCCGGTTTCCCGGTATATCAGCACCCGGAATAAAAAGAGTCCAAATACTCCGGGACGATTGGAGAAAAAGAAGTATAATCCTTTTCTTCGCCGGCATACCCTGCATCGCGAGGTTAAGTAACTCATGGAACCCAAGAACGCTAAACGACGATCCAATTTTCGGCGGGCGAATCGAGCGATGCCGCGGCGCCGGATCGATATCGCTTTAGAGGCGATCGATTACAAGAACCCGGATCTGCTTCGCAAATTCGTTACGGAAAGCGGCAAGATTCTACCTCGCCGGGTAACCGGCATGCCCGCCTATCTGCACCGCAGAATTACGCGAGAGATCAAACGCGCCCGGTCGGTGCTTTTGATGAAGTAACCGGAGACGGTCACGGTAAGGCTAGCCCCGGTAACCCTGGTGGGGCGAGGCTCCCGAACTTCCTCTAAGGGCTCGCAAGGCGGTTGCGCTTGTCGAACCCTGTAACGCCCAGCACCCTAAAATCTGCCGAGCCGCGGTGCGACGTGCGCCATTCTCTATGCTAGCCCCAAGCCGAATCCGATCTTTGGGTGATTTGACGTCCTAGACTGCAGCCGAATCGTAATCCCGGCTCCGGCTTCGCAAGCTCGACAAAAGGTCAAGGTTAGGGATGGGCGAAGCTACGTCGGACAAGTCGGCGAGGTTAACGGCCCCATACGCTACACGGCCGCTTGAAACGCTATTTCTCCTTGAATCGCCCAGCGGCCGTGCGGGAGCCTCGCCCCACCAAGAATTACCTCTTGAAGTCACCAAATCTGGGCTTGCACCTCTCTATTCAATGGCTATCTTTTGCCTCCCTCTGATTCCGTGAAAAGCGACCCGCGTGGGTCGCTCGGTTCGGAGCAAATTTAGGTAACCCGTGGTTTGTTGATTTTTGTAACTTTTTTATGACTGAAATGCAGGAGCTAATCGCGAAGTCCCTGCGCGATTTTAAGGAAGGCAGCATTGTTAAGGGCAGAGTCCTGGAGATCCGCCCACGCGAAGTGTTGGTCGACATTGGATACAAATCCGAAGGCGTTATTCCCTCGTCCGAGTTTGACGATATCGATCAAGTGGAAGTCGGTGACGAGGTCGAAGTTCTCTTGGAACGTCTGGAGAACGAGGACGGGATGGTGGTGTTGTCCAAAGAAAAGGCAGCCCACAAACAGAATTGGGACAAGATTGTTAAGGTTTTCGAGGGTGATGGCCTGATCAAAGGTAAGGTCAAAGCGGTTGTAAAAGGCGGCTTAACGGTAAACATCGGCGTGGAGGCATTCTTGCCCGGGTCGCAAATCGATATTGTTCCGCCCCGTGATCTTCAGCAGTTCGTCGGAAACACTTACGATTTCAAGATCGTTAAGATCAACGACGAGCGGAAGAATGTGGTCCTCAGCCGGCGGGAAATCATCGAGCAGGAACGTGCCGAAAAACGAAGCCGGTTCTTGGAAACGGTGCAGGTCGGCAACACTGTTAAGGGCACAGTAAAGAATCTCACCGATTTCGGCGCCTTCATTGATCTGGACGGGATGGATGGTCTGTTGCACATCACCGACATGACCTGGGGGCGGCTTACTCACCCTAGCGAGTTGCTCAAGATCGGACAGGAAGTCGATGTCGTGGTGCTCGATATCAACAAGGAGAAGGAGCGTGTCTCCCTGGGCTTGAAGCAGACCCAGCGTAATCCTTGGGACAAAATCGAGGAACGGTTCCCGGTCGGAGCCAAGGTACACGGCAAAGTTACAAACCTCGTGCCTTACGGCGCCTTCGTCGAAATCGAAGAGGGCGTTGAAGGTCTCATCCACGTCTCTGAACTCTCTTGGACCAAACGCATAACCCGGCCTTCAGACGTGCTGACTCAGGGTCAGGAGATCGAGGCTGTCGTTCTCGGCGTCAATAAGGAGGAACAGAAGATCTCCCTGGGAGTACGCCAATTGGATCCGAATCCTTGGGATGCGATTGAACAGCGGTACGCGCTGAACTCAGTGGTTAAAGGTAAGATTCGCAACATGACCGCGTACGGTGCCTTCGTTGAGCTTGAGGAAGGCATCGACGGAATGATCCACGTTTCCGACCTGAGTTGGACTCGAAAGATCAATCATCCAAGCGAAGTTCTGAAGAAGAACGACGAGGTGGAGGCCATCGTGCTCGATATCGACAAGGTCAATCAACGGATCAGCCTTGGCGTCAAACAACTCGAGTCCGATCCGTGGAAAGAGATCGACCAGAAATACAAGATTGGCGATTTGGTCACTGGCAAAGTAACGAAGCTCGCCAGCTTCGGCGCCTTTGTACAGCTCCAAGACGATATCGACGGGTTGGTGCACATCTCCCAACTGAGCGAGGAACACGTCGCAAAAGTGAAAGATGTCCTCAAAGTTGGACAAGAAGTTGAGGCGCGTGTCATCAAGGTCGACAAAGCCGAACGACGAATCGGTCTATCGATCAAAGCCGCTCACTACTCCGACGAGGAGTTGCGGCGCGAGACCGAAGCCTTCGACAGCTTGCGGCCCGGCGAGGATATGGTCGGTCTGGAGCAAGCATTCCAGGCAGCGGAAGAAGAGTATCGCCCCAGCGATCGAAAGCGCTAATCCCGGGTTGCGATCCGTCAAAAATGCTGAAACTTTAGCTTGGAGCCTGCGAGGCGGCATGGCCGCCTCGATAGCATTCCGAGAGAAACTTTGGCTTTGGCCCGACCCGAGAGGGGCCTTGAGCACGATCACAAACAGATACCTATCGAAAATTGTATGGAAAAACCGCAAATCGTTGCCTACGTGAAGACTTACTGCGGCTGGAGCAATGGCGTTCGGGCAGTGCTGAAGAAGTACGACCTTCCTTACGAAGAAAAAGACATTATCCAGAACCCGGCGTTCCGTTGGGAAATGGAGCAAAAGAGCGGTCAACCTCTTTCACCTTGCGTTGAAGTCAACGGTACGATGTTGGCTGATATCAGCGGCGAGGAGCTGGAGGGATACCTGGTCTCCAACCAACTAGTGGAAGCTAGCTCGGCTGGAACCGAAGTACCTTTGAATGCTCCCTGTCCGCCTGAGCAGCACGAAGCTCCTAACGTCGTGTTCCGCAAGTAAGGCATCTCCGTTCCAAAAATTAGTTTTACCGCAAAGCGGCGGCAGATTGCAGGTCTGGACTGTATCCAGTTCAGACCTTTATTTGTCGTCCGCCAAGGGATCGCTAGGGCGAAAATTTCGGCGCGCCCAACGTTGCCCCAATTGATCTCGTCATACCGCGCCGGATTGAGCTGTCTCGTCAGGTTTGGCATTCATCGAAAAGCGTGACCTGTCCGACCGCTGGTCCATGCGCTGATGGACGGCTACGTCCAGTGTGCGGCTCAAATCCGGCACGATCCAGTCCAATGATTTCGCGACGCCTTGGGCGCGCCGAAGATTTTCGCCCAGTACCGACCCTGGATCGCGACGCGCGGTAACCGGCATCTCTACTCCACAAATTCCAATTCGACTGCGCTCGGCAAGATGCCTTGTTCTTTGCCTCGTCCCAAGAATAGCCGAATCGCTTCCCGCCCCTGCTCGCCATAATCAAGGGTGTAATCGTTAACGTACATGCCGATGAATTTGTCGGCCTGCTTGAGATCCAACCCTCTGGCTAAGGGCATCGAGTGCTTTACTCCCGCTAGCCGGTTCTCCAGGCCATATCGAATGCTTTCCTTGAGAATCTCGGAGACTTCTTCGCGAATCGCGGGAGGAATATCTTTACGGATCACGTTGCCGCCCAGCGGGAGAGGTAATCCGGTTTCGGCTTTCCACCACTGCCCCAAGTCGAGGATCAAATGAAACCCTTCTTGTGCATAAGTGAGCTGGCCTTCGTGGATGAGTAGACCGACCTCCGCTTTTCCCGCGCGCACGTAGTCAAAGATCTGATCAAACGGTACCACGACGGTCTCAACCGGTACCCCAAATAATTTCAACGCCAGGTACGCACTCGTTCGTAGCCCGGGAACCGCGATTAGCCTCTTCGAAAGCCATGCGCGAATTTCATCCGGCCCTCGCAGAGCAGACTTCGCCCGGTCACCCCCTTTAGCTACGTCGGCCAGGGGTTCGGTTGTGGACACCAACATCGGCCCGTATCCATCCCCCATACTCGCGCCGCACGGTAACAACGCATAGCGGTCCGTGAGATAGGCGTATGCATGGATCGATACCGCCGACACATGCAGTTCTCCGCGAGCGGCTCTTTGGTTCAGCGTTTCGATATCTTGCAAAATGTGATGAAAGGTATGGCCACGAGTGTCGATCTTGTTCTCCGCTAACGCGTAAAACATGAAGGCGTCGTCTGGATCCGGAGAATGACCAAGAAGAAATTCCATGGCTCAAGAAAGCGAAACGATGGGCTAGCGCAAGAGCAACCGGACAACGGGCAATAATGAGCGTGAGCGCAGAGCGGTCGACTTATGATGCTCCTCGCCAAGCGTTTTCGTTCACCCGCGCCCGCTTGTTCCCGGCGTTGTCATCATCCTGGCTATGCGCACGTTCGACCTCACCTTGCATCTGTTTCCATCGTGGCCGCGCGCCGGCCCCACCTTTGCCGCGAGGAGAGTAGAATAAATAACAGATCCCGCCGAGGAGCCCGAAGAGCAGAAAGAAGGAGAAACCAAGCAGCGATATCAGGATACCAACCTCGCCTGGCACCTTGGCCAAGTCGCTCAACAAGATTTCGAAAAGAGATTCCCGAAAGCCGAGCCCGCCCGGAGTGATTGGCAAAGAGATGATCGAAGTCACAATCGGCATGATTGTGACCATGTCCAACAACGAAACGTCAGCGTGGACCGCCTGGGAGGCGCAATAGAAAGCTCCATAAAAGGAAAACAGCACCGGAAATGAAAGAGCAAAAGCCAAGGCCAGCGATGTTCTTGCCTTGGCAAACAGATGGTAGGCTTCTGAGGCCTCGATTACCTGTTCACGAAAAGGAAAATGTCGCGGCAGCCGGTTTGCCAAGTTTAGTCCGCTGATGAGAAACGATCCCCCCACAAGAGCGGAAAAGCCGATCAGCATACAAATCAAGACCCAGGCGAAGAACGACGCTTGCGGCGTCTGTTGGAGCCATTGCCAGCGCAACGCCGTGGTAGCAACAGCAGTCAACACCAAAGCCAGCATCCCGATCAACCGGTCCATCACGATGGTCAGGACCGCCTCTTTCTTCCGATCAGGAAACTCTCGCATGGAATAGTAGAGCCGAGCGAAATCGCCGCCGGTATAACCCGGCATGAAAAGATTGAAGAAAAGCCCCACAAAGAACAGCTGAGCCAGACGCAGCCAGCCGATTCGCATGCCTTGGACCCGGAGAAGGATATTCCAACGGACAATATTGGCTATTTCGCCGACGAACGCCACCGGGAGGCCAATCAGCATCCAATGAGCATCGGCTCGGCCAAAAGCCGCGCCTATCTGCGCCCTTTTTTCCGGACTGTTGAAAAGATAAATGAGAATCGCAATCGTAAAGATCGCTTGAGCGGTACGGATAAGAGCCTTCTTCATCGATGCGCTGACGTCTTTAAAGATGGGCTCGCAAATGGGGCGAGTTCACGTTTTGCAAATTTATTGGCGAGCCTTTCCCGGGAAGCTGCCAAGACGGGTCAAAGGCCCTGGGTGCCTGCTTAAAAATCTGAAATAGGAGACGATACGCTCGGAAGTTCGGGTAAATCAACGGTCGATTTCTAGGACAGTAAAGCCGCGCTGGAATCGGCCGTGCGATGAAGGCACTCGAGGCGCGCGAAGCACAGGTAAGATTCCGGCCTGGGGCGCGAGCTAACAACGGATGGGACCTATGCGACTCATGGGACTTACGGGAAGCAACACCTGAGTCCCATCTGTCGCATGGGTCCCATCCGTGCTAAGTCGCCAGACTAGGCCGATATCCTACCGTCTGCCTTTCGCGCCTCTTATCCTATGCCCTCCCCTCACATTGAATTCCCTCAGCGCGCGGGCTACAGCTTCGGTGGAAATGAATTTTGTCGATCTGACTTCACAAGGCGAAACCGCTTGGCGCAAAGAATTCGACCGGCGTTATCTGCCGTCAAATGAGCTGATTCAGCAGGTACATGATGTCCTGTCGCGCCTCCGCGCTGAAGGCGATGCCGCTCTGATCGATTTTATTCATCAGTTCGACAAAACCCAGATGACGGCGAAAGAGCTCCGGGTCCTGCAGGAGGAGATTACGCTGGCGCTAGGCCGTTTAGATCCTGAGCTTCGTGATGCCTTATCGGCCTCAAAAAAGAATGTGCAAGAATTCGCGCAACGCAGCCGGAGGACCGATTGGCAGTCGGAAAATATCCAGGGCGCAATGGTTGGAGAACGTTTTAACCCGATTCGTCGGGCAGGAATCTATGTGCCGGCAGGGACCGCTCCACTGGTGTCCTCCGCAATCATGACGGTTGCAATCGCCAGCGCCGTTGCAGTGCCGGAGATCGTCGCCGTTTCCCCGGTGTCGGGCTCGACGCAGATGAACAGCGCTCTTTTGGCTGCGCTAGACATCGCCGGAGCAACCGAGATTTACAAAATCGGTGGTGCGCACGCAATTGGCGCATTGGCGTTCGGCACCGAATCAATTCGGCCTGTCGATAAAATCTTCGGCCCGGGAAACGCATTCGTAACGGAAGCCAAACGTCAGGTTTTCGGGTACGTCGCTGTGGATCTGCTACCTGGCCCGAGTGAGATTCTGATCTTAGCAGATCACTCGGCAGTGCCTGCCTGGGTGGCAGCCGACTTGATGGCGCAGGCAGAGCACGGGCCCGGAACTGTTATTGCCGTCGCGTCGTGGGAGAGACAAACCTTGGAGCTCGTACAAAAGGAGATCGAAAAGAGTTTACCGTTTCTTTCTCGCCAAGCTTTTCTCAAGGATGTTTTGGCAGAACGAGCTTACGCCGTTTTGGCAGGCGACCGGGAACAGGCGGTCGCGTTTGCCAATGCTTTTGCTCCCGAACATCTGACTATCGTGACCGAAGATGCAGCCGAGCTTTCCGATAAGGTCAAGACCGCCGGAGCCATCTTTCTCGGCAACTATTCACCGGTTGCGGCCGGAGACTTCGTAGCCGGCCCGAGTCATGAACTGCCTACCGGCGGTGCGGCTAAATCATTCGGGGGACTAACCGCGGACCAATTCCAACGCCGGACAAGTATGGTTCGGTTGGATCGGGAGTCGTTACAAAAATCGCTCCCATTTATCCTTTCATTCAGCAAAGCCGAAAAGCTCGATGCGCACGGAGCATCGGCGCAGATTCGGTTTAGCACGCATGAATCTGGAGGGGAACCGCTTTAAGACATCCCTTCAAGGCAACTTTTATGGCTGGCCGTGCCGTCTTCGCTTGAAACGGATCTGCGCTAAAGCACGAGCTAATGAGGCTTCAACCTCGGCAGCTTCATCGGAGGAAAGGTTCTTATCCTTTAGAGCCGTCTGCGCCCGTTTGACCGCTTCTTCGGTCGCGTTCTCATCGATTTGTTCCTCACCAAGAGCGCTATCGGTCAGAACAGAAACGCTATCACTCGTGACTTCGATAAACCCCGAACCAACTACCAGTTCAGTGGTTTTACCGCCTTTAATGATGCGCAGCTCACCCGGCAGCAGCTGAGTCATCAAGGGTACGTGCGCCGGATAGACACCGATCTCGCCTTCGATGGAGGGAAGGACCACCATCGCGACATCATCCGAATACGCTCGGCCTTCCGGCGTAACTATCTCCAGCTTCAGGGTGGCCATGACGATCTCAGCCTATTCTTCGGTCTGATGAATTTCCTCGATCGAGCCCTTCATATAGAAGTTCTGCTCAGGAACATCATCGTGTTTCCCATCCAAAATCTCGCGGAAACCGCGAATTGTGTCCGCGGTGCTGACATATTTGCCGGCATGACCGGTGAAGACCTCAGCAACGTGGAACGGCTGGCTCAAGAATCGTTGAATCTTCCGGGCTCGATAAACGGTCAATTTGTCCTCCGGGCTAAGCTCGTCCATGCCTAGGATAGCGATAATATCTTGAAGGTCCTTATAGCGCTGCAGAACCCGCTGGACACCTCGAGCCACTTGATAATGCTCTTCACCGACAATGTCAGGAGCAAGCGCTTTGGAAGTGGATGCTAACGGATCCACCGCCGGATAAATCCCGAGCTCGGCAATGGACCGTTCCAACACAATCGTCGAATCCAGGTGAGCGAATGTGGTAGCGGGTGCTGGATCGGTGAAGTCGTCTGCCGGTACATAGACCGCCTGGAACGAGGTAATCGACCCCTTGTTGGTAGAGGTAATTCTTTCCTGCAAATCGCCCATCTCAGAAGCCAGCGTCGGTTGATAACCGACCGCGGAAGGAGTGCGGCCCAGCAACGCTGAGACCTCAGAGCCGGCCTGTGAAAACCGGAAAATATTATCGATGAAAAGCAAGACGTCCTGATGCTTCTCGTCCCGGAAATACTCGGCCATGGCCAACGCAGCGAGACCCACGCGTAAGCGTGCGCCAGGCGGCTCGTTCATCTGACCATAAACCAAGGCGACCTTCGACTTACTCAAATCTTTCTGATCAATGACGCCCGCTTCGGACATTTCCGTGTAAAGGTCGTTACCCTCGCGCGTGCGCTCGCCAACGCCGGCGAACACGGAGTAGCCGCCGTGGCCTTTGGCAATGTTGTTGATCAGCTCCATGATTACCACGGTCTTACCTACTCCAGCTCCTCCGAATGCGCCCGCCTTTCCTCCCTTCGAGAACGGGCAAACTAAATCGATCACCTTGATGCCGGTCTCTAAGATGCTGGCCGCTGTATCTTGCTCTAGCAGCGAGGGTGGTTTCCGGTGGATAGGATAACGCTTTTCAAAATTAACCGGACCCCGCTCATCGACCGCATCACCGGTCACATTGAAAATGCGGCCCAGCACCCCTTCTCCGACCGGCACACTGATAGGGGTGCCAGGGCTCTGCACGGTCATACCGCGCTTGAGTCCTTCGGTGGAAGACATGGCGATAGCCCGAACTACCCCCTCGCCAAGATCCTGTTGGACTTCGAAGACTAAATGATGCGAAACGCCATCGACCGAGAAATCAATCTCTAGCGCGTCGTAAATGTTCGGCATTTGCTCGAGAGAGCCGAAGTCGACGTCAACCACCGGGCCGATAATCTGAACAATTGTACCTTCATTCATAAGAAATGACATTTATTGCACGGCGAGTTGAGCGGTGGTTATATCGAGCAACTCTGTCGTGATACTTGCTTGCCGGATCTTGTTATATTCCAAAGTAAGGTCTTTCACGACCTGCTTCGCGTTATCTGTCGCGTTCTTCATCGCAACCATGCGGGCGCTGTGCTCAGATGCTCGAGCGTCGAGCACCATCTGGTAGATTTGGTAACCAAGATAGTGCGGTAGAATCGCCGCCAATACCGCAGTCTCGTTCGGTTCAAAAACGAATTCACCGCCACTCGTTTTTTCCCCCGCGGCTATTTGAGCCGGCGCGATCGGCAGTAGCCGGTGAAAAGTTGGCTGCTGGTTCAAAGTATTAACAAACTTCGGGTAAAGAACCCGCACCTGGTCGACGTCACGACTCAAGAACTGCTCCGCACAAAAGGTGGCTACCGGCCGAATCTCCCGGAACCGAGGAATTTCACTGGCGGGAAAATCTGCCAAAAGTTGTCTCCGAGTTCTGGCTAAAAACTGGACTCCTTTTTTCCCTACGGTGACAAAGCCAGCTTTGGCTGAATCAACCGCCGCCAGCTCCCGAAATAAATTGGTATTTAGGGGCCCGCAAAGCCCTTTATCGGTGCTGATCAAAACGATCAACTCGCGCTCGACCGGGCGTTCCTCTAACAATGGATTTTCCCGAGGATCGACTTTGCCGTGAAGAGCGCCCAACACTCGATCGAGCGCTTCCTGATAAGGCCGTCCGGCTAGCGCCGCCGCCTGCGCCTTTCGCATCTTGGACGCAGCCACCATTTGCATCGCTTTGGTGATCTGGGCAGTATTTTTCACTGACCGGATCCTGCGCCGAATGTCCAGAGTGTTAGGCATTTGCTATAAGATTTCGCTCCTTCGGAGCTGGATGTGACCTTGCTATAAAGATCGCGCTCCTACGGAGCTGCCTGTGATCTTACTCAATTGGGTTTGTAGAAGGATTTGAAATCCTTGATCGCGGCTTGGAGTTGCTGGTCGAGATCCTTATCGATCGCTCGCTTTTCCAACACTGCCTTCAGTACGTCCTCTTTCCGCGTCCGGAAATAATCGGCCATCTTCTCCTGGCAATCCTTCACCTTGTCGACCGGGACATCATCAAAGTATCCCTTCTGCATCGCGAATAGCAGGACCACTTCCATCTCAACCAGGAACGGGTTGGATTGAATCTGCTTGAACAGCTCAACGACTCGCTGACCTCGGTCCAACTTCTTCCTGGTGCCCGGGTCAACATCAGAACCGAATTGAGCGAAGGCTTGCAGATCGCGGAACTGCGCTAGATCCAGCTTAGTCGAACCGGCCACTTGTTTGACAGCCTTGATTTGAGCCGCAGATCCAACCCGGCTCACCGAGATTCCCACGGAGATAGCTGGACGTACGCCTTGATAGAAGAGGTCCGTTTCCAGATAAATCTGGCCGTCAGTAATTGAGATAACATTGGTCGGAATGTAAGCAGACACATCGCCCGCTTGGGTCTCGACAATCGGCAGCGCCGTTAGCGAGCCCCCTCCAGCCTTCTCGCTGAGCCGAGCTGCACGCTCCAACAGCCGGGAATGCAGATAAAAAACGTCCCCGGGATACGCCTCTCTCCCCGAAGGCCGCTTCAAGACCAGCGAGACCTGCCGGTACGCGGCAGCGTGCTTCGTCAGGTCATCATAGACGATGAGGGCATCCATGCCGTTGTCCATGAACCATTCGCCAATGGCGGCTCCAGCATAGGGAGCGATATACTGGTTAGTGGCGCTTTCCGCCGCAGGCGCTGACACCACGATCGTGTACGGCATGGCGCCTGCCTTCTCCAGAATATCGATCGTCCGAGCGACACTCATGTTCTTCTGGCCGATCGCCACGTAAATGCAGTAAAGCGGCGTATGGTGCTTGATCTTACCTTCTTCGGCGGCGCGATTAAGCTTTGCCTGGCTGATGATCGTATCCACTGCCACTGTAGTCTTGCCGGTGGCACGGTCGCCAATAATGAGTTCTCTCTGACCTCTCCCAATCGGGATCATCGCGTCGATCGCCAGAATTCCCGTCTGCACTGGAACACTCACACTGCGCCTTTTGACGATGCCGGGCGCTATCTTTTCGGTAGGATAACTGACATCCGACTTGATCGGGCCTTTGCCATCAATTGGCTGGCCCAGGGCGTTGACTACGCGCCCGAGCAATCCCTTGCCCACGGGAACGGACAACAACCTCCCTGTGGTCCGGACCTCTGAGCCCTCTTTGATCTCTTTATAATCACCCAACAGAATCGCACCGACTTCGCCTTCCTCGAGGTTTAAAGCTAGACCATACAGGCCGCCCGGAAACTCGAGCATCTCGTTCAACATCGCATCGCTCAACCCCTCGAGTTTGGCGACTCCGTCACCCACTTCGCGAACGGTCCCAACGTTAGACCGCGCGGTATCCGCCTTCAGCCCCGCAATAGTGGTCTCTAGCTCTTCAAGGATCGTGCTCATCTTGCCCGATTAAATCTGTTCCTGAAGGGTACGAAGGCGATTGCGGACAGACCCGTCCCAGACATCGTCTCCTAATTTGACACGTAATCCGCCCAGCAAGGTGGGGTTAGTCTTAAATTCTATCGTCAGATCATCACCGTACCGCGCCTTCAACTTGGTCACTAACAGGTCGCTTAAATTCGAATTTAAAGCCGTGGCGCTTTCTACCACGGCGTGATGCTTCGCTATCTCGAGACGCAGCAGCCGTTGGTAGTCCTTCAACACCTCCCCGTAATGCCGGGGTTTTTCCGTTAAGACAGATTGCACTACTTGGTTCACTTTGTGTTCATCTAATTTCCCGTCGGTCAAACTAAGCTTGAGCAGCTGTCGTGAGGTTTTCCGGGCTTCTTTCGTCGTTCTCATGGCAATTAGGCCGCGATTTGCCGGGCCGTTTCTTCGTTGATTTTCTGATGGTCCTGCGGGGTTAAAATTTTCTGGGTTACCTTTTCCGTGGTTTCGGCTACCAGACGGCCCACCTCTTTTTTCAATTCAGCCATCGTCCGTTCGCGCTCCAAGCTGAGAGATTCCTGCGTCCGCCGAATGATCTCTTGGGCTTCAGCGAGAGCAGCCTGGCGCTTCTCGCCGGCGAGTTTCTCGCCACTAGCCTTCACTTCCTCGATCAGCCGCTGGGCCTCGGCGTTTGCTCTGGCCAGCGTTTCTTCGTACTTCGTTTGAGCCTCGGCGAGCTGTTGTTTAATCTTTTCTGCGTTGATCTGGCCTTCCTCAATTCGCCGGCGCCTTTCTTCCAGCATCGCCATGATCGGTTTGAAGGCGAACTTGCTCAAAACCCAATAAACAATGAAGAAAAGAATGATCTGGGCGATCAAGTTGGGCCAGTAGACCCCAAACTGTTCGGCGACATTGCTGGCGGCATCCATAGATCAAAGAGCGTGATTCGGGGGGCTGTGGGGAATTTTTCCGCCGCTGCGCTATGGCGCGACAGGTTTTCCCCCACAGCAAGTACAGTTCTTATTTATTTAATGAAAGCAATGACCAAACCGTAAATAGCAATGGCCTCTGCCAACGCCATTCCGATGATCGCCATAGTCAAAATATTGCCAAATGCGCCAGGGTTGCGCCCGACGGCTTCCGCCGCCTTTGCTCCAACCAAACCGACGCCGATCCCAGCTCCGCCGCCGGCGAAGGCAAGGGGCAAGGTTGCCGCAATGTTCCCACCTTGGGCTGCGTCCGCCAACATCGGGAGTAGTTCTAGTGTCATAATCTTTGTCTTCTCTATCTCTTGGGGTTGTTTCTTTATCGGATGCTCTTACCGCCCACGCTCTTGGATGGTCCCGGTAAGAAATTGACTTCAGTGGCCCGCTCCTCCCGTCTCGGCATGGGTAGACAGCCGGATGTAAACTCCACAAAGCGCTGAAAAGACCAAGGCCTGCAGAACTCCCACCAGCAGCTCGAGGAAAAAGAAGGGCAGCGGAAAAAGCACCGACGCTATCCAGCCTAACGGAGCCGGTAGCGCCAAGCCCAGCGTTGTCATCGTATGCAAAAGCGTCTCGCCAGCGAAAATATTGCCAAAAAGCCGCAGCGACAGGGAGACCGGCCGCAAGAGAATCGACAAAATCTCAATGCACCCGACGAACAAGAAGATGACAACTAAGAATGGCCCTAGCCATCCTTCAACCCCACCTTTCGGCGCGAAATTCTCTTTGAGAAAGCCCAGCAGACCCACATCCCGAAGAGTCCAGAATAACCACAAGATCATGAACATGACCGCCATTCCCAGGGTCATGTTGAGATCGGCGTCCGAGGGCCGCAACAAGGGGCGGTCAATTTCGGTAAGGCTCCACAGCCCGGGGCCAGGCTTCCCCCACCCAATGCTTCCCACTCCCGGAACCAGGCCAATCCAATTTGCTGCACAGATGAAAATGAAAAGGGTCGCGATCACCGGGAACACCTTCGCGATCATGTGCCGGCCGACGATGTTCTCAAAGGTCGCGTAGAGCGTTTCCACGAGCGCTTCGATGAAATTCTGAGCTCCGGTGGGAACCAGGTCCATTCGGCGCGTAGCGGCACGAGCGCCAATCACGATAAGAATCGTCACGATCACCGTGAAGACAAACGAATTGGTCAACCAACCGAGACTCGGCAAAAGTCTGTTTGCCTGCACCGTGATTTCACCGGCAGCGAGGAGAATGGTGGCCTGCATAAATAAAGGGGTACTTCACCGGCCTGAAGACAATAATCCCGCATCTTTAAACAGCAAAAGACAAAGAACGCCTAAAGGCCAGGGGGTAGGCTCGGTAAAAAAGCAAGACCTAGCCATTATGGCAAGTAATTTGTGAAACTTTTCACAAGGAAACGGCGACCGGAGGAGCCGGGGGCCAGAATCCAGGAGTCAAGACTCCTGCGTCAGAATGCGGACCGGCACGACAAGCATTTCTTCCCAAAAGTGATCAGTAATCAGTTATTTGGATATCGGCCGCTCCAATGCCCACCCTCCTGGCTCCTGAATTCTGGCTCCTGACTCCTCTCCCTGAACTTTCTCCAACTCCCCCTTGTTCTCCTCTGGAACCAAGTCTAAGAACCCTTCTGTGCGACGCCGGCTCGCCTATCTGTTCGAAAGGTTCCCAGCTTTCACAAAGACCTTCTGCGCTCGCGAAGTCGCGGAGCTCTACCGGCAAAATCTGAGGGCTCCGGTTTTTTCGATCCGCCATCCCAATGATGACAGGCCGCTTAACATCCCTTTAAACGACCTCGATATCCGCTACCTACCCGATTCTAACAGCCTGTGGTTCAAGGTGTTAACCCGACTTGCTGCGAGACGGTTTTCTCATATCTGGAACCCAAAACAGGATCCAAGGGATAAGCATCGCTTCTATGAGGCCGTCCATTTGGGTCCATTACTCGAAAAGGAAGGAATTACCGCGCTACATGCCCATTTTGCCGGCATAGCCACGCGGACTGCCTGGTGGATAAAACGACTATTCGGGATTCCATACAGTTTCACTGGGCACGCCAATGATATTTTTGTCGAAAAACCGGACCAGCGCCTGCCGCTTGAACAACTAATTCAGGACGCCCAGTTCGTTGCGACTGAGACTGAATTCAGCACCCAATATCTCCAATCGAAATTCCCCCAGTCTGCCGGCAAGATTCATCGGGTTTATAACGGGTTGAACCTCGACCCATTCCGTCTGGCCGATCCGGGCGCCGGCTCGGTGAAAATGATCGCAGTCGGTCGCCTGATCCCGAAGAAGGGCTTTGAAGTGTTAGTGCGGGCATGCAATATACTCATTTCTAAAGGTTTACAACTGCACTGCCGGATCATTGGCGCCGGCCCTGAGCATGTTCCTTTGCGTCAATTGATCGACCAATTCGCCCTCGGGAAATTCGTCGAACTGACCGGCCCAAAAGCTCAGCCGGAGATCGTTGAGTTGCTGGCCCAAAGTAATCTTTTCGTTTTCCCAGCGGTTGAAGACGGGGCCGGCGATCGAGACAATCTCCCGACCGTTATCATTGAAGCAATGGCGAGCGGGCTTCCGGTAGTAGCAACCGGTCTAGGAGGAATCGGCGAGATCGTTACTCATCGAGTTAACGGCTTAATCGTCCCGGAGGGGGATGCTGAGGCATTAGCGGACGCAATCGCTTTTCTGGCCGAGCATGCAGACCTTAGAAAAAGCTACGGCCGAAACGGTCTGACGGTCGTGAAGGAAAAGTTCAGGGTGGAAACGACCGTCAGCGGGCTGATTGAGCTGTTTCAGCGGTATTTCGGCGATTAGCCCGGAATGCCGCGTCTCACCAAACCAGATTTGACGTTGTGATTTTGCAGCGCGCGGCTATTGGCTATCTGGATGAATGCTCTGATTTTGGCAGCCGGATACGCCACTCGACTTTACCCGCTCACCTTAAATCGGGCAAAGCCTCTGCTTCCGGTCGCGGGAAAGCCGATCATTCAGTGGGTGACGGAGCAACTTGAGCCGATCACCGGTTTAGAAGCCATCTACATCGTGACTAACAACCGGTTTGAGCGCGACTTTGCGGATTGGTCCAAAACATTTCGCGGAAACCGTCCGATCAAGTTTGAGGTAATCAACGATGGCTCAAACTCAGATTCTGACAAGCTGGGCGCGATCGGCGACATTTATTTTGCCGCCAACAAGGCCAATTTATTTTCCAAGGATCTATTGATCGTAGCCGGAGACAACCTTTTTAGCGAATCATTAGCGGGTTTTGCCGAGTTTGGACGCGAGCATCAGGCAACATTGGGAGTCTACAATGTCAAAACCCTCGATCAGGCTCGTAAATACAACGAATTAACCACCAATCCTGCCGGTATTATTACCAAGTTCACCGAAAAACCGGAAAACCCTGTCAGCACGATTTGTGGAATTGCTCTCTACTACTATCGGCCGGAAGTTCTCCGTAAACTGAACACCTATATCGCGGAAGGGAATAACCCGGACCAGCCGGGCCGATTTATCCAATGGCTGTACGAGCGAATCGATGTTTTTACCTACCCGATTGCCGGAACTTGGTACGATATCGGGAGCCACGAGACGCTTTCGGAGGCTAACGAGCTATTCTCCGGACTGGTAAAGGATGCTAAAAACGGGTGATTCCCCTCGCTACGGAGAGGAATTTATGTTTGATTTGCCGATAGCCGTTTTTTTAAAGCCATCCTATGTCCAACGAAAGCAAAGCAAACAGCGCGTTCATGAAACCGGTCCAACCCGATGAAGCGCTGGCAAAAATCGTGGGGTCCTCTCCGCTGCCAAGAACTGAAGTTACCAAGAAAGTTTGGGAATATATCAAAAAGCACAAGCTCCAGAACAAAAAGCAGATCAAAGCTGACGCTGCGCTCGAAGCCGTTTTTAATGGCAAGAAAGAAGTCGACATGTTCGAGCTGACGCGTTTGGTAAATACCCACATTGTAAAGTAATTATCGTGTGAAAGCAGGCGAGGCGGGCCGAAGGTTCCGTCGAAAGCTAGCTATTAGTATCGTGTGTTGTCGTCTATTAAGGCAAAGTTACTTGTCGCGGCCGGTACGGTAATCGTACTAGCGACCGTGGCTTATTTTTTTCCTTTGGTGCCGGCGCTGGAGCATGTCTCCGCCTGGCTGGGAGGGCTGGGTCTAGCCGGCGCTGCGCTGTTTACGGTCCTAATCGCAGTTTCAAGCCTCTGTTTGTTGCCCGCCAGCCCGTTTA
>JAFAIO010000062.1 GCA_019236675.1 Verrucomicrobiota bacterium | reverse complement strand
ATGTTATCGACGTACGGAATACCGTTGTCGGTTTTGTCGATTTCATCCTGAATCAGTCCTCCTAAAACCACGGTCGCCCCGCTCGGAACTGTGACAGTCGTGGTTAATTTCTGGCTATTAATTATCGGCACCTCGTTCCCAGAGATATTCACGTTGGCGCCGAGTGTGTCATTAATCTGAGCTATCTTTAGCGTGACTTCGTTGTTCGAGTTGATCAACGGAATCACTTCCAGCCTGAGCTCGACATTCTCATACTGCACGGTTGACTCTACCGATGCGACCGTGCCCGCCGTCGTACCAGTGGTCGTGGTTGGAACGTTGGAAAGCGAAGTACCCGGAATTGGTACTTGTTGTCCGTTTGAAATCACGGCGCGTTTATTGTTCGCCGTATAGACGGCCGGACGGGCCAAAATCGTAAAGTGACTGCGGGTATCAAGCGCTCTGATGAAAACGCTAAGGGCGTCACCAATCTTTCCATAGATCGCTAACCCCTGCATACCAGGTATCAACGCACTACTTAGGATTGCACCCGGGTTGACTACTCCAGTGCCACCCGTCCCGGTACCGATAATCGATTGTCCATTAACATTACTATTGAGGTTAGCGGATGCTATCCCACTCTGGTTACCGGAGATCTTCTTGAACGTCTGGGCCCAATCAACCCCCAAATCCGTCTCGCCGTTGAGAGTTAAATTACCGATAACCGTGGCCAGATAGACCTGTTGCGGCTGTTGATCTAAGCGTTCCAGCAACATACGCACTTTTTGGATACTTTCCGGTGGTCCGATCACGATGATCTTATTGTCTTTCGCGTCCGAAATTACCCGCGTCTTGCCGACGACAATGGACTGCGGTCCTAGCTGCTCGTTTGGCTCCTGGAGGAGGTCCTGGCCTCCCTGGCTACCCGAACCGCCAGTCGAGCTGGTGGGACTGTAACCGCCAAGATAACTCGAAGAGCCGGTCCCCGTACCGCTAGTACCGCTAGTACCGCTAGAAAGATTAACCGTCCGTTGCTGCCCGGGCTGCTGTTGCTGCTGTCCTCCGGTGCCGCCGGTACCGCCCTGTCCGGCTTGTTCTGGCGTCTCGGCCAAGAGGTCTTTGAGCACCGGTAAGACATCTCCTGCCGGCACATAGCGGAGCTTATACTCCAGCGGTTTCTCAGCCAGGTTTGGTTGGTCAAACGATAGGATCAGCGATCTTAATTGCGCCATGTTTTGGGGCCGGGAAACCACCAGGATTCGGTTGGTCCTCGCATCCGCAACGAGTTGGGCCTGTAACCCGGCGATGCCTGATGAGCCGGCTCCGTAGTTGACCTGCACATTGCCGGGAGCACCTGCACCTTGCGCACCGCCCGTTCCTTTCTGCTGGTTTTCAAACAACTTGTTAAGGGTGTCCGTAACTCGCTCCGCGTCCGCCCGAATCAGTTGGACAAACTCGGTGGCCGTAGCTGCCGGCGGCACATCGATCAATTGTTTTAATGCGACCAGCTCTCTGATGACGCTGGTATTCTCGGTGATTACCACGGCTTGGGCGCTGTTCACCGGCACAAACGCTGTGTACGCCCGAGGCAAAACATGGGTCTGAAAAACGGCGAGCGCTTCCTGCGCTGAGATATAACTCAGCGGCATATAATAACTCACAATCTGCTCACCTTCGGGCAGGCTGTCTGGCGTCGTATAAAGACGAACCCCTTCACTACGAGGGTTCTTGCCCGTATTCAAATTGATCACCTTAACCGTGTTTTCGCTCGGCCCTGGAACGAACGCGTAGTTGTTAAGCAAAAGGGCTGCTTCAATGAGCCGGATCAGTTGCTCACGTGGCACCGGGTTGGGAACTAAGATCGTGATCGGAACCGCATTGGCGCTGAGATTGCTATCTTCGATGACGGTTTTGCCGGTCAACTCTTGATAGTCTTGCAAGATCGTGGTGATGTTATTGTTAACAGCTGAGAACGTCGACGTCTCAGAGCCCGGATCTCCTGGGGTCCCTGGGGTTACTATTCTCCGATTCGACGTACCGGGTGGCGGATCCGATGGATCTAGCTCGGCCACGGTCTGGCCCGCATCTGTCCTTTCGTTCGTGGTTTGAGCCCAGGCAGGTCCGCAATACAGGCAGGGGAGCAGGAGCCCGAGGAGGAGAAGCCAAGGTGTTTTCATGTTATTCGTCGTCGTCGTCGGATTCTGCGGCAGGATTGTTGTTCTGCTGGACGTTGTTCTGCGGAGCATTGGTTTGCGGCGCATTGTTTTGCTGAGCCGGGTTCTGGGGTGGCGTTGGTAGCATCCGCCGGCGACGAACGTCTTGCGCGTCGGGCGCATTCCCCGGGTTTTGTTGGAAATTCTGCCGGTTGGCTCCGGGCACTTGAGGAACCTGAGGAACTTGAGGGCCTCTGCGCAGCGGCCCGCCGGCGTTCCCCCCAAACTGTTGACCATTTTGTCCCACCGGGAGTTGACCCGGGATCGGTCTCTGCATGGCCAGGTTTGGATTTACCACCTGGTTACTCTGCCCCTGATCAAACTTGAATTTGACGATTCCCTCTTCTCTCCCATTAGTCAGCTTCGCAAAAATCAGGCTCGGGTTCTTATTGGGTACAACCTCTATCAACCTTAATCGATCCGAGTTTGCCCCGTCGTCCTTGGTAACCTTTTTTACCTCGTTCGTTTCGGTGTCCTGAACAAACAGGATGTCTTTTCCTTTATCGTGAAGCCAGTTGACCAAGATCAGTTTTGAGAAGGGCGATGCCGGGCCTTGGCCGAGCGACGGGGTCACTAGGGTAAACGGGTTTCGTTCCCAGATTTGCTGGTACCGGCCGACGTCGAAGCCCTTCGGTATCATATCGTCTGAGCGACCGATTCCGACCAACAGCCAGCACCCAACAAACAGCGCGGCCACCGTCCGAGATCTCAGACTATATTTCTCGCGGCGACCACCAGCGAGGTATTGGTCGCTCCGGTTCTGTGAGAAATTTAGGCTATTTGCCCTTAAGTAGATGCGACAGCCTCTACTTGAGGGCCATCTAGCCCGCAGTGAGGTGTTACCCTCGTTCAGCGTCTGTTTTTTGCGGGCCAGGGTAAGATTCCGCATGGTTTCCTCTCTACTATGTCTTTAGGCGTGAGGCGAGTACCAACGTGCAACTTCTAGCTCCAAATCGACCGCAGGGGGTTTCTCCAGGCTTTTCAAAGAAAAATTGGTCACCGCTTGGAATTTTTCCGGTTGCTGAATCTCAACCAGCCATCGAACGACGTCCTCCAGGGTACCGGTCAGCTTTAAACGGACGGCGACCGCCTGATAGTTCGCTGTGCTCTTAGCGTCCGCGAAGCTTTGTTCTTGGATGGTCAGCTTGTGACTCTGGGCGCTCGTAGTCAAAGACTGTAAAAGCTCGGACTGAGGCACTGCGCCTGCTGCCACTCGCGGCTGCTTTTGGTCGATCCACTGCTTGCGGTCCAGCCAGAACTGCTTTTCTCGGAGCCAAACCTGGTCGGTATTGGCATTCGCTTCTAAACCCTGGATCTTAAGCGCTAAGCCGGATTCAATATCGAGCAAATAACTGACTAGATAAAAGGTACCCATCAAAAAGATGGCCAGCCCGAGCACGAACGACAACCGCTTCTCGACTTTAGTCCACTTTCGCAACGGTAGGTTCTCCTTCTATAATGCATTCCGCTCGACCATCCGGGCGCAGACTGGGGCTTTTCATGTCCCAGTGAAACAGTTTCAAAGGTGCATTTTGCTTGATATCCTCGTTGAACTTAAAGGCGGCCGCCGCAGTGCTGGCTTCACCCCGGATGATCAATTTACCTTTCTCGATTTGAAACGCCGTCAATCGCATTCCTTGGGGAGGAAGCAGATCTGCCACCTGGTGCAAGAGCTCCACCGCGTACAGCTTCGGGTCGACTGCCCATTCGACTTTGCGCCATTGATCTGCCGTCCCCTCGATCGCGCTCACGGTCGGCCGCTCTGCGCTCAACTGGTTTTGTAATTGGGTGATCCGGTTTTGCTGCCAAAAAATATAGCCGATGATCGCCAAAATCCCGAGCAAGTAAACCCCGGCAGCGGCCGCCAGTAATCGGCGAACCCGGCTACGGCGCCTGGCTTTTTCGTGGAGGACCGAAACCTGAGGAGGAAGCAGTTTAGACGGCGTGGCCGGCAAACTCGGGGGCGGAACCGATTCCCGGAACGTCTTGAGAGCGAGCCCTTGTTGCAGGTGTTCGACTTCTTCATCGGTGAAATCCCCCCAAACCGCCAGACCAAGCAATTCATTGATCATGCGTTGGGATTCCAGCTGAAGCAGAATGCATCGGATCTCGTTAACGCTCTCATCCGAGACCTCTTCCGCGGAAAGGACCTGAAAATGGACCGGATCTCGCCCTCGGCTGACGGTCACTGCCAAGCGCTGGCGTTCCCGCCAAACGATGAGTCGATCTTGAGGAAGCGGTAATGTGAATGGTTCCGGCTCAAATCGCACTGCGTTCTCGACCGCTAGCTCTGGCGCCAGATCCGGCAAAAGCACAATGCCCAATGCAAGAGATCTCTCCTCCTGCACCTCCAGAATTCGGACATCAAGCGAGGAGGCGACGCTCTGTCGTTGTACTAGCCCGCGTTTCTCAAGCTGCAGTTGGACCATTTCCGGGACGACGTGCCTGTCCGCAGTCGGCACCCAAGTGGCGTAGCTGACCGTCTGCCGCAGCGGAAGCGCAACGATGATGTGGCCACCTACCGCTTTGGGGCTCTCGATTCGCCGGACGAACTGGGCCCGCTTAGACGCCGGAAAATTCCAGAGTTCCCAATTGCCGTTCATGCAGCGAACGAGAGAGACTTGGCTGCGCTCTATTTTTCCTGCCATAACAAATAAGCAACCGGAATAGCGGTCCGCTTGGCCACCACCGAGATCGTCGTCGAATACTTTCCGATAGTCCCGGTGCTATCCACTCGGTCTACCGAGCTTGTAAGGCTTAAAAGGTTTTGCACGATCTGAAATTGTTGCGATGACATCCCCAGTTGCAGCATAACGTCGTTCCAATTCTGATAAGGCTGATCATCACTTGTAAACGGAATTCCGTCCGGACCCCAGATGTGCCTAACAAATTGGTTCGCCTGGGCCAACGTGACCCCGGTCACCAATGAGATCATGCTGGGATCCGCCAGGTTCACATCGATGGTGCCGTCACTCCATACCGTGAAGTAGTTGGCCCAGTCCGGCTTTGCCTCGATCACCGCATTAAACCCTGGTACCTCAGCCATCTCCGAGACCGACATGAACGGCCGTACCAACTGTAGCCCCTGCTGCTGCTGACCCGTCTGCACTCCGGCTTGCTGTGCGGGTGCGCCTTGGGGCACGTTGCTTCCGACCGGTTGGATCTCCTGGTTGCCGTTGGTCCATTTCTTCAAACCATTGATCACATCGTTCACTGCCTTCAACGGTACATTCCATTGCAAAAACAACGTCTGCAGAATGTCGTCTCTTCCTTCTTGTAGAAGGCTGTTGATGTTCAGCTTGGTCGATTCGCTGGTAATGACCACATGGAACTCGCCGTTCGGTTTGATTTTCTGGTTCAACAGTAGGTTGTCTTGATTGGTAATCTGGGGATTAAGGCCAAAAGCCAAGCCAGACCGCGCTAACTGTCTAGCTCGGAACTGATGATTCAGAGCCCCGTAGTCTTCCACGCCAGACTCGAGGAACGCTAACGCGCTCAGTATCAAGCCCGAGATCAGCAGCAGAGTAAAGAGGACAAGCAAAAGAGCAGACCCGGTCGATGAAGAACGCCGTGAGCGCCGGGGACGCCGGGAACGGACGGAAAGGACCGATTGCACCTTAGCCTTTATTTGAATCGCACCGGCCGACGGTGCTGGTGAAGCACCGGCTGAAATTCTGTTCTGAGCGTTCTCGGCGCTCACGCTCGTTCTCAGCGTTAACATAGGTCCTCTATTCTAGGCGCCGCCTACACTCGCCTGCGCCACCCTCCATGGGAATACTGCTCGTACCGGCGCCGGTTGTCCGCTGACCTGAAACGTGCACTCTAAAAGAGTGGGTTTGTCTCCACCGTTCGTCCAATTCGCAACCCAATTTCCCGTATTCCGGTCGAAGAACCGCCAATCGCAGCGGACAAGACCCGTTATCAACGTCGTAACGATGGGTGGCGGAGGAGTTGCATCCGGATCAGATACAGGCGGTTCGGGTATCTCGGTTGCCACTAGACTGAAACGGCCATCCTGCTGGTTCTTGACCGCCAGGATTACAGTCCCGAATCCGGACTCTGCGCCTTTCCACGAAAAATTGAAGGAGGTCTCGTCAAAAATCAGCTCGAAATCGTCTTTAGTCCGCTTGGTCTGAAACTCAGCCGTACCCGGCAGTGACTCGATGTCTTTCCGCAAGATCTCATAGATCCCATCACTGTGTTCCTGCTGGCCCTGAAGAAACTCCACATTCGACGTCACCCGTGAGGTTGTTTGGATGATTCGGAAAACAAGACCGACGATAATCGACAGGATTGCGAGGGCGAGAAGAACCTCCAGGAGTAGATAACCGCTTCCACGTAGTCGTGCTCGTCCTCGTGCTCGAAAATTCTGCCCAACGCGTGGAGATGAGCTTGGACTCGTTTGCCCAACGACGAAACGATACCGAATGTTTCGTGACCACGCCCAAATTCTCGAGGACGAGGACGAGCACGAGGGAGAAGAGGTCTTCATGGCTGGAAAAGGACCTCCTGTGCTTCGCTGGTTCGAACCCGGTTCCTTGCCAGCCAAGTGCCTCGTACGGTCACCTGCCAGAGATTTGCCACCGGCTGACCTTTGCTATTCTTCGCCGGAAGGGAAACCACCTCGCGCTCATACTGAATCCGGTGATCACCCATAAAAATCGCCGTCTTTCCGGGTTGAAGCTTGTTGACGCTCGCCTCAGCCAAGATGCTTTCTAAATCCTGGCGAACTTCAGATTCGTCATGGATCAGGATCACCGTATCCACTGACTGCTGCAGAGCCGCGGTAAGCGCAATAGCTCCGAGGCAAAAGATGGCAAGCCCCAGCAACATTTCCCAAAGCACGAAGCCGCGTCGGTTGGCAGTTGGCAGTTGGCGGTGTCGGTTTCCGGTTTGCAGTTGCCAGCTTGCAGTCGGCAGTTGGGGCGTCCGGCCATTCGCAGAGGTGCCACGTTTCCGACCGGGTCGGCCCCGCACTTGTCCTCCGAAGTCCGGCTCAGCCTGACGAAGGAGGAGGCGAGGCAGCGCTTCCCGGGTGAGCCAGCAAATCGCTAACCGCAAACGGTTAACCGCAAACCGCAAACCTCTGGTCGTTAAGCTCATCGGATAAAGGATTCCTCGTTCTCGATCCGTGCAGTCAAAGCGTCTATCCTGAACCGAACCCAATCCTGATCCCGTTGGAAATAGAAGGTAATCGGCTCACAGAGTCCATTCGGCGTGAACATCCAGCGTGCATCCGCAACGACCTTTAGGTCCCGGTCAGACGGCCGCTGAATCTCGTACTTAACTCGGGCCGGCAGATCGTATCGAAGCGATTCGGTGTCTGCGTCCTTCTTTTCTAGCGGTTCTAGCAGATACCCGGTGTTTAACAGCAGGATCACATAAGCTCGGTTTTGTTCCATAGCGAGGCGTCGAGCCGTTTTGGCAAAGCTTTGCAATTCGCGCACCGGTTTCCGGATCTGTTCCTCCTGAAACTGTTTGGCCACAGGGGGCGCCGCTACCGCGAATAAAACGGCCACGATAAACAGTACAAAGCAAATCTCCAGCAGAGTGAAAGCAGCTGTCCGCCGAGCGGTACGCCGCCGTAGGAGAAGCCCCACAAAAACGCCGTTGGACGGTTCTGCGTTCACGGCGTTCGCTGAATTCACGGCGGTAACAGCGTTAGTTCACACGCCGGTAAACGTTACCATCACCTTCCTTGCGTTGCGGACCGAACGAGTAGACGTCCACCCCGGATGGATCTTTCTTGCCGGGGTTGCGATATTGATAAGGAGTGTTCCAGGGATCAAGCGGTAAGCTATCCATCAACTTGACCCAGTTCGACGGCGGTGTGCCCGTACTGGGAGGATTTACCAGCGCATCCAAACCTTGGCCTTGCTCCGGTAGCTGATTGTTGCGCGCCTCATAAAGTTTGAGTGCACTGTAAATGTTTGCAATATCCTGCTCTGCCCGCTGAATTTTCGTTACGTCCAAAATGCCGGTCATCTTGATGATGACACCGCCCGCGAGCACGGCGATGATCGCCACCACCAACATTATCTCCATTAATGTATACCCAGCGCGCCCGCGATTATTCCTAGCGATATTAGCCCTGCAACTTGCGACAACTTTACGTTTCATAAGGCCGGTCCGGACCGGAAGCTAGTACATCCACTATTCAAGTCAATCCGAGGCATACTGAATCTGCAGCAAAAAGTCCCGGATTGCCAGAGGTGTATTCGCCGGACCTTGAAACTGAAAGACGTTACTCCCTTTGTTCACTTGATGGGAAGAAAGCAGGAAAACACCCTTACGCCACCCGGTATAGTGATCCCCTTGCGACCGGCTGTGGAAATAGCCGGGATCAGTGAGTTCTGGAATTTCCATCGCGAGCGAGCCAACCTGCGCGCCATTGAGCCAGAGTTTAATCGAGCTGCCCAATGGCAATCCATTCACTAAGACCTCTATCCGTACCCGGCGAACCGGCTTGGGAATTGAGACTGGGTATTGCACGCCCTGTTCGATCCGTTCCGCGTTCTCCGTGACGGAAGTGGTATAAACATTTCCATCCCATCGATCTGCGACCGGAGTCAGGGGGCTTCCATCCACTTCTTCCGGCGCATAAATCTTACCTCCGGGCGCGATTAAAGCGCCATTGGGCAATAAATCGTACAAGCGGACCACACCCGGACGCGCCCAATCAAGACGCACTCGCTTGATGTTCAATACTGGGGAGCTGGACGACAGAATCAATTTTCCGGGACCACCTAAGGTTGGCCGGTTGATCAAGATCGTCCGCTGATTCGGTAACGAAATATTCTCAAACAGATTAGCGCAGAGCTGCTGCCTCGAACCGCCTTGAGGCTGCCAGTAAACGCTCAGATAGCCTCCCGAATCCTCAACAAAAACGACCGTTAAAGCGAGATCGTCATCATCGGCTATCGGAACCACGTGGAAGGATAGTTCAGCGTGATTGCTGGCGATTGCCACGGGTCGATCAGGCAACCAAGAGGGAAGCGGAACCCGTCCATTGGTTGTCGGATCGAAGACAAAGGACTCGGCCAACATGCATTGGCCGAACATCATCGACGCTACAACGATTAGTGGACTAAAGCGGGGACACACAGATCAGTTAATAGCGGTTGGCCTATGGGGCATGCAAGCCAATCGTTCTCGCCTCAGGCTCGAACGAATGACCAATTACAGATGACAGATCACAAATACCCCGAGTCCACCTCGTAAGTCGCCCGTGGTGAATTTGTCATGTGTCATTTGTGATCTGTCATTCTGCGGAGCTTCTGGCGACGCAGTTGACGAACCTGTCGGTCGTTATCAGTTTCTTGGAGATGAACCCTACCGATCTTACCCAACGCCCTCCCCGCAGCCCCAGAGTCAAACTGGGAGGATGTGTTCTTTTGCCACGAATGCTCGACAAAGGCCGCGCCCACTTAGCCGGTACCGTAGGAGAATACTTATTCCATTGCCCCCTCGATCAGCGTCTGACCGCATTCCTGGGCATCAACGCCGATGACGTTCTAAAATTATTGAAGGACGGGAAATCCGATTCCGAAGTTTTGGCTTGGGTCCGCGACAACACTAAGCGGACCGATTTCGAAATCTATCAATGGTCTGAGTACCAACTTCAGAGGAGCCCTTCGGACAACGAAGGTAGAGAATACCTCAGTGAAACGGTCAAGAAAGTCGCTCCCGATCGGGACGACGTGGTCACCTGGTTCGATATGCTCGACCTGGACGATTACGCCAGCTTCGGCGGACGGCCCTAAGAGCCTGGCCAGATGCTCAGCTCATGACAGATGACATATGACAAATTTCTTTGCTTCACGCGTGGTGCCGCAGCGAATCTGTCATTTTGTCATCTGTCATTTGTCATTTCGCCAGGCTGTAAGCCAGGCGCTTGAGCACCTGGACGCAGCGTTCTAACTCCTCGATCACCACATTCTCCTCCACAGAATGTGCCGTCTTCATATCGCCGGGACCGAAAACCACGGTCTCGGCGCCCAGCTTTTTCAGGTAGGGCGCCTCGGTGCCAAATGCCACCGCCACGGCGGCGTTACCACTTAAACCTTCAAGTTCGCCCACCAATTTGCTTTGTGGATCGGTCTCAAATCCGGGGTCGATCCGAATTGGCTCAAATGTCGCTTGTAGTCCGGGATCCTCTCTTTGGGCGCGAGCCAGCTCCTCGCAAATAAGATCAGCGATCCAGTGCTCGTTCTGCCCCGGGACCGGTCTCCATTCCACTAAAAACCGGCATTCGGCCGGAACAATATTTTTAGCGGTCCCCCCTGAGATCGTCCCGATATTGAGAGTCGTGAAAGGTGGCTCAAAGCGCTCATGACGTTCCGTCGCAGCTCGGAGGCCAATCTTGCGGATAGAGTCGATGAGGGTGGCTGCATCAAGAATTGCCGATCGACCAGCTTGCGGAAAAGCGCTGTGGGCCGCCTTTCCTCGCACCACAACTTCTCCTAGTGCATAGCCCTTTCCTGCGACGACCGGGTGCAACCCGGTTGGTTCACCCACCACTGCATGGCGGACGCGGAGCGGCTTTTCGGCAAGCAACCGCTTTGCGCCCACGCACCCGATTTCTTCGTCCGCAGTGAGAACCACCGCGAGAGACTGCTCCGATACGTCCAGGTCCCCTACCGTTGCTAAAATACAAGCCAGAAACCCCTTTACGTCGCACGCTCCTCTTCCGTAGATCCGTCCATTGATCACCTTCGGGTGCACCGCTTCCGGCCAATCAGCCGGATACGGAACTGTGTCAGTATGGCAAACCAGGGCTAACTCGACGCTGGGAATATCGTCTTCCCGACTTCGCCTGGCGACGGAGCTGCCAACCGGGGAAGCAGAGGCCTCGCCGGGCAGGCCGTCCTGAAGAAGCCTACTCGGCGCCGCGATCAGGTTCACTTTCTCGACCGCATTGAGGTCAGTATATGGAAACGTTCGGACATCCCATTGGCTCGGCTTCAGCCATTGGCGCGCATAGTCAATTACTGCCTGATTTGAAGCAGACGAAACCGAAGGGATCGCAATCAAATCCAGTAAAATCTCGGTGACGCTGGCTGAATCGCGCATGGCTACATCCTCGCCTCATGCTCGGATATGACAAATGACAGATCAGGGTCCAGCGCCATGGCACGAAAAAGTAATCAGTAATCAGTGGGGGAAGTCTCGGGCCGAAAAGATCAGCACTGATTACTGACTTACTGATTACTGATTACTTTTTCATGCCAGGCCAAAACTGCTCCTGCACGCCCCTGAACTCCGCAGTAATGCTCTCCTGAAGCGGGTGCGAACGATCCGTGACCACGCGCCGTCCTCCTACATAAACATCCTTGATCGCGGTCCGTTCCAGCGAGAACACAACGTTGGCCATCAACGTCTCCGGGCCAGCGCCGGCCACGCTGAGATCGTCAAGATCGATCCCCACAAAGTCGGCCGGTTTACCGACCGTTAGCTCACCTGCGTTTTGGCGAAGCGATTTAGCGCCCGATTTAGATGCGGTCTGGTACAGCTTCTGGCTGAGCCTTTCCCGCCCGGGTCCCGGCGGATCGAGCACGACTCGCTCAAGTCGCTGCATGCGCAAGTGATACTCCAACAGCCGCGCGTCCTCTAGAAGATCGATCTGGATTTGGCTGTCACTACCCAAACAGAGATTTGCGCCGCGAGCCAGAAGCCAATCAACTCGGACGGCTCCGTCCGCTAGATTCCGCTCCGAAGTCGGACAAGCACAGATTGAACTACCTGAATCCGCCAGGGAACCAGCCTCTGCCTCACTGATATGGATCGCATGCACCGCCGTAAACCGTGGGCCAAGCAACCCCATCCGCGCTAGCCAGGTAACGGGAGAAACACCGTATTCCTGGAGACAAGCTTCATTTTCAGCCGGCTGTTCCGACACATGCATGTGAACGCAAAGTTCGTGCTTCCGCGCATAGTTGGCGATCTCGAGAAGATAATCCTGGGTAAGGGCACGAACACTGTGAGGCGCAATCCCAACCGCCGCTTCACCGCGAGAATAGAACTTTTTCAGCCAAGCGGACAGTTCCTCGGTATCAGAAATGAAGGTGGCTGCGTCCGGAGTTATAAATCTGGTTTGCCCGGGGTTCGGCGCTTTTCCGTAACCGGCCCGCCGATAAGCGGTGCGCAATAGCACGATTCGCAAACCGACCTCCCTGGCTGCTTGAATAACGAGTTTTCCAATCAAGTTTGGATCAGAGTAACGATTACCGTCAGCTTGATGATGCAAATAATGAAATTCACCGACGGTAGTTATTCCGGAAAGCAGCATTTCCATAAAAGCGGCTTTCGCCGTTTGATAAATCTGTTCCGGGGTTAATCGCTTGGCCGCGTCATACATCTTCTCCCGCCAAGTCCAGAAGGTGTCCAGTTGACCCTGGTTCCGCCACTCGGTCCGTCCACGAATCACCCGCTGGAAGGTATGGGAATGGACGTTTACCAAGCCAGGGAAAACCGCCCGGTTTTTCAGGCGCTGCGCCCGGGCGAGATCAGCCGGCGCTTGAGAAAATCGGGTAATGATTCCGGATTCATCCGCAAAGAAGGCTGTCCCCCTTTTTATCTCACCGTCGACCAGCAGGAACTCCGGTAACCAGCCATGTTCTGCCTTCACACTCATTCGCGTAGAATTTCACCACAGAGATACAAAGTTAACAAAGGTCGGTATTGATCTTTCAAGGGACGTTTGCATTCGGACGCGTCTCTAAGAGCGCCGCTTAGCTTTGCGTGCAAGCTCCTGGCTCCTCGCTCCTCGATTCTGGCTCCTCGTCTTTAGCGCTCATACACTGACTCGCCCCCGATGAACACCTGACGCGCGGGTTCTACGCCAAAATAGTAAGCCAACTCTCGATAGTCGTCACAATCGTGGATCACGATATCTGCGTACTTGCCAGTCTCAAGCGACCCGATTTCATGGCTCCGCTTCAGGCTATACGCGGCATTGATGGTTACTGCACTAATGGCCTCGGCAACAGAGAGCTTCATTTGGGTCACAGCTAGCGAAAGCACCGTAGGAATGGACGGGGTCGGCGATGAGCCCGGATTTAAGTCGGTCGCCAGAACTATGGGTAGACCCAATTCTACCATTTGCCGAGCAGCCGGGTAGCGCTCTAAACCCAAGGCATACACTGAACCCGGTAATAAAACCGGTTGAACACCGGCGTCGCGCAGCGCCTGCATACCGGCCTCATCTGTTTGCTCGAGATGATCCGCCGTAGCAGCTTTCAATCGGGCTGCAAGTTGAGCGCCGCCGGATAAACTCAGCTGGTCCACATGCATTCTTAAACCGAACCCAAGCTTGGATGCGGCGGTCATAATCCGGAACGCGGTTTCTGTATTAAAGATGTGCGGTTCACAAAATACGTCCGCGTATTCCGCCAATTGCTCTTGGGCGACTGCAGGCAACATTTCGTCGATGAGAAGTTCAACGTAATCTTCCCGACGTTCACGAAACTCGTCCGGAAATTCGTGTGCCCCTAGGAAGGTACCGACCACTCGCAGTGTCCCAGTCTCCCCTAAGGATCTGACAATACGCAGCATTTTTATCTCATGCTCCAAAGCCAAACCGTAACCCGATTTTATCTCCGCGGTGGTCGTGCCATTCCTGAGTAGCCAGTGTGCTCGTCTTTTAGCACTGATCAAAAGCTCGAGCTCCGTGGCCGCCCGGGTTTGACGAACGGTCGATCGAATCCCGCCGCCGGAAGCTGCAATCGATTGATACGATTCGCCCAACGCGCGCCTTTCGAACTCATCCGCCCGCGAACCGCCAAATACCAGGTGCGTGTGGGCATCGACAAAGCCGGGCAACACGATACGGCTCTCTGCATCGAACGTATCGGCATCCGCCGGTGCAACTGCCTTGATCTCATCCCAGGTTCCGACCCGCTCAATTTTTCCGTCTCTGGCCCAAAGGGCTCCGTCTTGGATGATGCCGAGGTTATTCAAATCACGACCGACTCGTGGAACGGGCGGTCCGGCGAGTGTGACTAGCTGCTTGCAATTAACGATGATTAGATCGCGTGGCATGCTCAGGAACCTCGAATGGGCGAATGGGCGAATGACTATTTTTCGTCATGCTCGGCGACGCACTTTCGAAGGAACTCTGATTACCCATTTGTCAGCCTGATCTATCATTTTAACAATCTGCGCGATAATTTTGTCACATGCGTCGTCGAGATTCTCGAAGGTCGCTTGGTCGATGTATCGATGCCACAATGCAACTTCGACGTGCACCTGCGTTTCACTTGCCTCAGTCTCCGCGTCATTCAGCTTCGACACGAATGCCGCTGGGTATCGCCGTTTTCTCCAGGCCTCAGCCAGATTAGCACAAATTGAACGACAGGATCGCCTAACCTGGTCGGTCAGCGCGTAACGCTCCTCGATTGGAAACGTCTTTGACACTTCGAATATCTCCATCACCAAAGCCTTTCCGCCCTGGTACACGTGCAAATCGCGAAAATGCTTGATCACCTCCATAACATATTTTTTCTGCGATATATTATTTCGGGCTTTCGCGTTCTGCCAATGATTTCTCTCATGAATCGTCCCGATCGCCAATACGCCCTCTCGCCGGTGCGCCCATTCGCCGTTTCGCCCTTTCGCCTACACTAGCGGCGTCCGGATTCCCTTCTCCCGCGCGGTCTGCTTGGCCTCGTCATAACCCGCATCCACGTGTCGCGCTACCCCGATTCCAGGATCGTTCGTGAGAACTCGCTCCAATCGCCTGTCCGCCAACTCCGTCCCGTCGGCGACCGTCACCTGACCCGCATGTAAAGAATATCCCATCCCGACACCTCCCCCATGGTGCACGGATACCCAGGTCGCACCGCCGGCCGTGTTCAAAAGTGCATTCAAGATCGGCCAATCAGCGATGGCATCGGATCCATCTTTCATCGCCTCCGTTTCTCGAAACGGAGATGCCACCGAACCGGTATCCAGATGATCTCGACCGATAGCAACCGGTCCATCCAGTTCGCCGCGACGGACCATCTCGTTCATCGCCAGTCCCATCCGCGCTCGATCACCATAACCAAGCCAGCAGATTCGCGAAGGCAATCCCTGAAACTGTATCTTGTCTCGGGCCAGGCGGAACCAACGAGTTAACGTTGGGTCATCAGGAAAAAGCTTGAGAGCCAGCTCGTCGGTCTTCCGGATATCGTCGGGGTTGCCGGACAGCGCCACCCAACGAAAAGGTCCTTTACCCTCGCAAAATAGGAGCCGGATATATTCCGGAACGAAGCCTGGGATTGAGAAAGCATCTTTGCAACCGGCATCGTAAGCCTGTTTCCGGAGATTATTGCCGTAATCGAAAGCAATAGCGCCGCGCCGCTGCAGAGCCAGCATCGCATCGACATGCTCGGCCATTGAGGCCATCGATTGTTCAACGTAGGCGGTGGGATCACTTTGCCGGAGCCGCTCTGCGGCCTCCAGCGTTAGTCCTTTAGGAATATAACCAATTAACGGATCATGCGCGCTGGTCTGGTCGGTTATAACATCCACCGCTAGTCCTCGCCGAACCAACTCCGGCAAAATCTCCGCCGTATTCCCAACTACCCCGACTGAAAATGCTTCCTTTCTTTGCCGCGCAGTTTCACACCAACCGATCGCTTCATCGAGGTCGTATGAAACCCGATCACAATAGCCGGTCTCGACCCGTCGCTGGATTCTGCGCGGGTCAACCTCGATTGCCAGACAAACGGCTCCGTTCAATGTAATCGCCAAAGGCTGGGCTCCACCCATGCCACCCAATCCTCCGGTGACTACCAGTTTCCCCGACAAATCGCAGCCGAAATGCCGTTTCGCCACAGCCGCAAACGTCTCAAATGTGCCCTGCACAATTCCTTGTGATCCGATATAGATCCAGCTCCCCGCCGTCATCTGTCCGTACATGATCAACCCGGCCTTCTCCAAACGATCAAATGTCGACCAGTTCGACCAGGCACCCACTAGATTTGAATTCGCAATTAAGACCCGAGGCGCTTCGTCGTGGGTACGGAACACCGCCACCGGTTTTCCAGATTGGACCAGCAAGGTCTCATCGTTACCAAGCCGCTGCAACTCACGGACAATCGCATGAAAACTATCCCAGTTTCGTGCCGCCTTGCCTCGCCCACCATAAACGATCAATTCATCCGGTTTCTCGGCAACCTCAGGATCCAAGTTGTTCATTAGACAGCGCAGAGCCGCTTCTTGAGGCCATGCCTTGCAGCTGATGTCTTTGCCGCGGGGGGAACGGATTACATTTGTGGCCATGCTATAGATCGCCCAAGCAAATTAGAGATCTAATTTGGCTGGGCAATCTTTATCTTCGAGAAGAGTTTCAGATTCAGGGTCCGGTGAGAAATGTTGGGTCGTTCGCCCGCTTGTTTGGAGGGGATGAATTTCTCTCACGCCTCAGTATTAAACCTGACGGAACCCATGATAATCTCAGGGGCGTTGATTCACTGCCCTTCCGCCGGTATCGGCGCTAAGCTAGAGGTATTTGTACCCGGCAGGTTAGGAGACGGCGGCGGATTAGCAGGAATCGTTGGGGTCGACCCTTGGCTGGTCCCGGTTCCGGAGTTCACCGTGCTATTAGCATTCGGCTGGTTGAAATAGCTGCCAATGTTTATCGCCAATCCGGTGGCAACAATGATACCATTCACCGACCAAATTATTGCCGGGATCAGGAAGAGCGGACATTGCCCACTCGGATCGCTATAGCGAATTGGATTGCCCAAAACATATGCATAAAGGTTGATACCGCCTTTTTCCAAAATTGGATCACGATTGAGCCAGCGTTTCAGTCCGCTGTCATAGGCCCGGTACTCCGCGAAATAAAGCCCGCTGCGTTGATGGTAGAAGAGGCCGGTATAAGCAAAGTCAGGCTGGGTCGCGCCGCTCAACTCAGTGAGCTCACCGTTAGCGCCGTAATCTAGGTGCGTTTGAAGGGCTCCGGAAGAGTCAATCAGGTTGCGGATACTGCCAAGGTGATCCTTTCCGTAGTAGTAGGCGGTCGATCCGGCTAAGAATCCCTGTTCGAAATACGCTTTCGCGACTGCGCCGGTTGAACTCCGCTGCTGCGCCATAACGTTGCCGATCCAAACATAACGCTGATCGCTTTGGACGGTTCCGTTCGCCGTTTCGACAACTCTGGTTAAACGGCCGAAACCGTCGTAACTCAGCGAGGTCGAGTTGCCGGTTGCGGAATAGGCGACCTGGATTAACCGGTTGGCTCCATCCCAAGAATAAGACCTTGAACCAGTTACAGTGTCTGGATTTGACGATGGGATACCGATTCCAT
>JAFAIO010000102.1 GCA_019236675.1 Verrucomicrobiota bacterium | reverse complement strand
ACCTCGACAATATGCTTGTAGTCTACCGCCTCATCGCCTCGCACGATCACTGCCTGATCCGGATACAGTTGGGACAGCTTTTTGAGTAGATCCAGCAGCTCAGCCGACGTTTTAGCTTGATGATTTACGATCACCGTACCGTCTGATTTAACGTTAATCACCACTTGCCCGACATACGGTTGGGTCTCGTTCGCTTTGGCCGCGCTCGGCACGCGCACATCGAGTTCGTTCTCGGCGAGGGCGAAATTCCATGTGACGATGAAGAAGCAGAGGATCACCAATAGAATATCAACCATTGGCGCGATCATGAAGCCTAGGACGCGAGGCTCAACCTGGTTGCGGAAATTCATTTTTCTCTAAACATCATCGTTTTCCAGAACTCCAGAAGGTTCGATCCGGCGAGACCGCTGAGTGGCGAGGATGTTGACGATATGGGTGGTGGCGGCTTCCAGGTCAGAAATCATCGAGGAAACTTTTCCTCTAAACAACGAGTAGAAGGCCATCGCGGCGATACCGACGATGAGGCCGGCTGCGGTGGCGACCAAGGCTTGAGATACTCCTCCAGCCAGAAGGACTTGGCGCGGTTGAGTCGTGTTTCCCGCCAGCAAACCGAAAGAGCTGATAATGCCGATCACGGTGCCGAGCAATCCAAGCATTGGAGCTAGGGTCGCTAGGTCAGCCAAATAAACGACTCTTTGTTGCAAGCTACTGCCGAAACGAGTGCCTTCAGTCTCCGCCACTTCTCGAATCGCGGACGGTGGTGCCGAGGGGTGCTTGGTCGCGAAGTCGAGTGTCCGAGCGGTAATCCGGGCGATCGCGCTCGAATGACGGTTCGAGACCGTAATCAACGCGACATAGTCCCGTTTACGCAACAATGCCTCGGCCGTTTCCATGTATCGGCGGGTGACCACTGCCCCACGCCTGAGGGTGAACAAACAAGCCAGAATCAAAGTCAGCGTGATAATGGATGCTGCGATTAGCGGGATCATGACCCAGCCGCCCGCCTGGAGTAATCTCAGAAGCGTCTCCTGAGTCCGGTTTCCGGTTGGGGTAGCTTGGGCGATCTGGGCGAGAAGGGGCTGTGCCAAAAAAACAAACGAGTTCATGCCGATCGGGCTTTATTAAACCGCACGATGTCAACGAGTGCAAACTGAAGTGGAGGAGGGGCCAGGGAGGAGCCAGGAGCCAGAATTGAGGAGCCAGGAGGGTTGGCAGTCGGCCCAGCGGTATAGCTAAGGGCTCGCGTCGTCGTTAGAGTGGACGGTGAAAAGAGAACCGGTAATGAAATGACCGTCTAGCATCGGTGGGTTGACGCTGTACGGCGCATGCCTCACCCAGCGCCTTCTGACTCCTGGATCCTGTCCCGCCCTCCGTTCGACGAATTGGGTGAAAGACCGTATGATGTGCAAGGCCCGTTCAAGCTAGTATGCAACCTTCGGTTTTACAGAAAAAATCTGATCTGGTTGAGAAGCTCAGGGATGTTCCGCATAAGCCGGGCGTCTATCTGATGAAGGATCGCCTCAATCGGATCATCTATGTGGGGAAGGCTCGAGATCTACGCAAACGATTAGGACAGCATTTCATGCCTTCTCGAAGAGCCAATGCCGACTTAAAAACCCGGGCTCTTCTAGATAGCGTTTGGGACTTCGAGATCCATCTGGTGCGCAACGAGCCGGAGGCGTTGCTGCTCGAGGGGAAGCTCATCAAGGAATTTCGCCCGAAGTACAACATCAGTTTCCGAGACGACAAAAGGTTCCTGCTCGTAAAAGTGAACCTGTCTGATCCGATTCCGCGTTTTCAACTGACTCGATTAAAGAAGGACGACGGCTGTCGCTACTTTGGCCCGTTCGCTCACGCCGGAGCCTTGCGCTCAACGCTGAGCTGGATGCGGAAACGATTCGGAATCCGGTCTTGCCGAACGCCGGAGCCTGGTGAGCAGGACTATCGGCGTTGCCTAGACCACATCATCAAGAACTGTTCTGCCCCCTGCATACGGAAGGTTTCCCTTGAGGAGTATCGGCAACGGGTTTTGGACGCGTGTGAGTTTTTAGAAGGCGAAAGCCGTGAACTCTTGGAGCAGCTCGAAGCGGAGATGAAGTCGGCAGCGGAAAAGCTCGATTTTGAGCGAGCGGTGCAGATTCGAAATATGCTGGAGGATTTGCGGCGTACTACCAAACCGGCGCGCCGGTTCACCCGCGGCTCACTTCCCACCACGATCGACCCGGCGGCGGATTTGCAGGCTTTAGCGGATGCTTTGTTGCTATCTGGACCACCACGGATCATGGAATGTTTCGATATCTCGAATATTTCTACGACTCACGTGGTGGCGTCGATGGTCTGTTTCAAGGACGGCGTACCGGACAAGTCGAACTACCGGCGATACCGAATTCGGACGGTCGCTGGTCAGGATGACTTTGCGAGCATGGCTGAGGTTGTTCGCCGGCGTTATTCCCGGATTTTGTTGGAGACCAAGGCGGTCGCGCCGGATCTGGCGGAATTCAATCAAGAGCCTGTCGAGGATGCGGTAAAGCGGGCACAGTCTCTCGACCAGCTTGAGACAAATTCTCTCGGCGAGCCCGAGGCGGATGCGGTCGAAGAGGTCGAGACCGGCCCTCTCGACCAGCTCGAGTCGGGTGTTATTGATAAGCCGGAGGATGGTGCTGCCGACAAGCCCTCAACGGGCGCTTCTGGCCGGCGGACGAGCGGGAGCCCCTCCCCGACGCATCCCGGATTGGTGCGTCTTCCAGACTTGATCATCGTTGATGGAGGGAAAGGCCAACTCAACGCTGCATGCCGCGAACTGCAGCGGCTCGGTCTGAGCGAGCGGCCGATTATTGGCTTAGCCAAAGAGTTCGAAGAGATTTATCGACCAGGCCGGCCCCTGCCGCTGCGATTGCCTGAGGATTCGGGCGCACTGCAGCTTTTGCAGCGGATCCGGGACGAGGCTCACCGGTTTGCTAACAGCTATCACCAGCTTCTGATGAAAAAGAGAGTCGCTGAGAGCATTCTGGACGAATGTCCTGGCGTTAGTGATAGCCGGAAACAAGCTCTGTTAATGAAGTTCGGATCAGTGGAACGTCTCCGGAAAGCGTCAATTGAAGATATCGCCTCGGTTGAAGGGATCAGCGAGAAACTGGCTGAAACCATTTCGCGTTTTTTGAACCGTTAGCATCCTATCCCATAATATTCTGGTTTTCACCGTCAGGCCATTTGATCACAACGAAAGCCAGGTTGTATATGGGACGGCGCACTAGAAAACCTATTGCGCAACTGCCGGTCTAGTGGTCTTAATCGATCGATGAGGTTGCTGCCCAGCCAGTGGATCCTGTTCACCGGCATCGTTTTACTTTCTTCAGCGCGAGCACAGGAAATCCGGCCAACTCCCGGAGAGTCGCCGGATATTAAACCGAGTTGGGAAACTCAAAAACAAGTGGCCGAGTACGCATTGTCGATACCGGCGCCTCGCGGTCAGATCACGGATCGCAACGGGCAGCCGCTGGCCCAGAATCGGGTTAGTTACAATCTCAGTATCGTTTTCCCGACGCCGCTGGATTTCACGGACGACCAGGTTATCCAGTACGTCAACCAACAGGTTGCGTCGGCGAAAACGTTGACCTCGCGTCCGGTTAGCTGGACAACGGAAGGGGCGATTCAGCACTATCGGAATCGAGGCGTTATTCCTTTCGATGTTGCTACCGATTTGCCGGACGCGGAAGTACAGAGCCTAAAAAGGAAGCTGCCGGACGGGTTGACGCTGCGCGCAACCTATGTTCGCTACTATCCCCAGGGCCAGTTAGCCGGACATGTGATCGGCTATACTGGTAGAACCAGCGGCAGCAATACTAAGACTTTGCAGAATGCCGATCTTCTTTGGCCGGACAGTGAAGGTCGGGACGGCCTTGAGTTAACGTTCGATGATCAGCTCCGGGGCAAGATGGGGCAGCTCCATTTGATCTTCGACAAGGGCGGCCGCGTGACCGGCCAAAACATCGCGGTGGCGCCAGAGCCCGGCTACAACGTAGTGACGACTCTGGATATGGACATGCAGAGGCTGGCCGAGAAAATCCTTCAAAAGCGATGCAAGCGAGGAGCAATCGTGGTTATCGATCCGCACACCGGCGAGGTGTTAGCGTTGGCCTCGTGGCCCATGATCAATCCAAATGATTTTGTTCCCATTATCTCGCAGGAAAAGTTTGATAAACTAAATTCAGACCCGAACATTCCACTTTTGCCTCGGGCTTTCCGCTCTGCTTATCCAGCAGGTTCTACCTTCAAGGTATTTGTCGGGATTGCAGGATTTGAGAGCCATAAGCTTTCTCCAGACGACGAGTTTGGTTGTCCGGCAGCTTTGGAAATTGGGAACCTCACATTCCATAACTGGAGGAAGGGTGACGAAGGAGACCTCGATTTTCGGGACGCTTTAACCCAATCTTGCGATACCTGGTTTTACCAATTGGGGATGAAGTTAGGAGCTTCTGTCATGGTCGAATGGGCGCAACGGATGGGGCTCGGGCAACGCACGGGGATTTTACTGAATGGCGAGGCAGAAGGGCGAATTCCGACCGATCAATACATGCAGGCTACCTATAAGCGTCACTTCTTGCCGGGGGATTTAGCAAACTTCTCTATCGGTCAGGGGGACATCTTGGTGACGCCGTTGCAAATGGCGCAAGCGATGGCCACGCTGGCCAATGGTGGAACCCTGTTTCAATCCAGAATTGTTAGGCAGGTCCAAACCTTGAGCGGCGAGGTTGTGTACACCTACAGCCCGCGGGCCAAGGACCTGTTAAAACTCGGGGCGGTCACTCGAGAGGAGTTGAAAGAAGGGATGCTAGGAGCGGTGAATAGCAAGAACGGAACCGGCGGTTCGGCTAGCCTGGACAACATCAAAGTAGCCGGAAAAACCGGCACAGCGCAGTGGGGGCCGAAAAAGAAAGAGCGCACCGCCGCTTGGTTTGCCGGGTTTGCGCCGGCCGATAATCCTCAATACGCGTTTGCCGCCGTGTACGAAGGGGCCGTGGGCGAGCCGGTCCACGGGGGAACTAAAGCAGCGCCAATGATTGGTGAGCTGCTACGCGAGTTATTCAAAGATGTTCCGAAAAAATCTTCCGGGAAAGACAACGAACACAACGATCAGGATGATGATTCGGATCAAAGCGATTAGAAACGAGCCTCAGCGCTCGTTTCTTAATTGTTTTCCCCTTGCGGGCTGAACCCTTTGCGTAGAGTCTCCTCCGATGTTTATGAAACGGACCCCTCTACTTATAGCCGTTCTGGCGTTGGCATCTGGAGTCTATGCGGAAGATGCTAAGCCGAGCCCGTCTCCAGCCGGCAGCCAGGCCTCGCCAAGTAGCGCGTTCAAGGACGATAAGGACAAACTCAGCTACACGATTGGCGTAGATATTGGCAAGACCCTCCAGCGGATTCCGGCGGAGCTAAATCAAAGCGCTTTGACTCAGGGGATAACGGATGTGCTCGGAAATAAGCCCAAGGCCCTTACCGATGCCGAATTGCAACAGGTGATGCAGGCGTTCCAGCAAAAGCTGGCCCAGCAACGCGAGGAGGCAATGGTACAAAAACAACAGGACATGAAGACCACGGCCGAAAAAAACAAGGCCGAAGGAAAGAAGTTCTTGGATTCGAATTCCAAGCAGCCTGGCGTCACGACCTTAGCCGACGGACTGCAGTATAAGGTAGTCAAGAGTGGCTCCGGCGAAAAACCGAAGGACACTGACGTCGTCGAGGTAAATTATCGGGGCACTCTGATCGACGGCAAAGAGTTTGATAGTTCTGCGAAGAATGGCGGTCCGGTTTCGTTTCCAGTAAATGAAGTGATCAAGGGTTGGTCCGAAGCCTTAAAGCTGATGCCGGTTGGCTCGAAATGGCAACTTTATCTACCGCCTGAATTGGCCTACGGAGATGAGGGTGAGGGAGACGACATTGAGCCGGGTTCTACCTTGCTTTTCGAAGTCGAGCTATTAGGGATCAAAAAGGACGCTGGTCAAGGTCAAGCTCCTGCTCAGGCGAGTCCGAAAGCCCAATAGGACAGGGGCGCCTGGAGTGGAGAGCCGCTTTGGCCCGTACAAAATAGGATTCCGGGGTGATTTGCCCAGGCGCTGGTGCGGCTGAACCGTGTTGGAAGCAAGCGGCTCCCGGTAACTACCCAGCGGCATCCATGGTCCAAGCGGTTCTAGTCGACCAAGTTCAATAATACGGGCGGACCCGTAGAGTACCCAGCGCTGGGTGATTAGCGGGAGCCGCCTGTTTTCACGTTTTCCGCCCGGCGCTCGCGATAAGGGGAATAGCGCGAATTTCTAGCACACGGGTTAAAAGGGGTTCACCTCCAGTGCGCGTTTCGCGCCTTCTTTTTTGCGTTTTTTGCGTTCTTTTGCGGCTATTCCCTAAACCTGTGGGAACCGCAGAATCACGCTTTCCGAATCGCTAAATTCAGGTCGCGCAGTTGCCTTTCGGTGACCTCCGCTGGGGCGTCCATCATTAAATCCTGGCCACGACTATTCTTGGGAAATGCAATTACGTCCCGAATGTTCGGGGTGCCTGTGATGATCATCAAAAGCCGATCGATTCCCAGAGCGATCCCGCCGTGGGGCGGCGCGCCGAAGGAAAACGCACTGAGCAAATGCGGGAACAGCCTTTTTTGCTGAGCTTCACTGATACCCAGAGCGGAAAAGACCTTTTGCTGGAGATCCGATTCGTGAATACGCAGGCTACCTCCACCGATCTCGACACCGTTTAACACCACATCGTAAGCAACGGCTCGAACCTTGGCGAATTCGCCCTGCTCAAGAAACGGGATGTCTTCTGTTTTGGGGCGAGTAAACGGATGATGCATCGCATTCCATTTATTCTCGGCAGGATCAAACGACATCAACGGGAAGTCAGTTACCCAGAGAAATTTCAGCTCGTCCGGATCCGTTATCAGATTGGTAAATTCAGCCACCTTCAGCCGAAGTCGCCCCAGCACGGTGCATACGGAGTCCCAACTATCGGCGCCGAAAAGGATAAGATCGCCCTCTTCGATCCCCATTTTCTGAGCGAGCGACTCCCGTTCGGACTCGGAGAAAAACTTCACGATTGGCGACTTCCATTCTCCATTTTCGACTTTGATAAAAGCTAATCCCTTGGCACCTGACAGCTTAGCCAGGTTAGTTAGTTCTTCGATCTGACCGGTCGTGATGTTAGCGAACCGCTTTGCATTGATCGCCTTTACCACGCCCTTCTGGTCAAGCGCTGCTTTGAATACTTTGAATTGAGTGTTCTGGAAAGAATCACTGAGATCGACTAGCTCTGTCCCAAATCGCAGGTCGGGTTTGTCGCTGCCGAAATGGTCCATCGCTTCCCGATAGGTTAGCCTTGGAAAGGGCGTCGGAATGGTTGCGTCTCGGGTAGCAGCGAAGACCTCCTTTAGCAGGCCTTCTACCAGGAGGAAGATATCCTCTTGAGTGATGAACGAAGCCTCGATATCGATCTGGGTGAGCTCGCCTCTGATTCGGTCAGCACGCGGGTCTTCATCTCGAAAGCATTTGGCAATCTGGAAATACTTTTCTGCACCCGCCACCATCAACAGCTGCTTATATTGCTGAGGTGATTGCGCCAAAGCATAGAATAGACCCGGCGTGCCGCGGTTTGGCACCAAGAACTCTCTGGCGCCTTCCGGTGTGCTTTTTGAGAGAATCGGGGTCTCAACTTCCAAGAAGCCTTCTCGATCCAGGTAATTTCTCGTTGTCCGGTTGAGAATGTGTCTAGTCCTTAATTGGCGAACCATGGCCGGCCGCCTCAGATCGAGGCAGCGGTAAGTTAACCGGAGGTCTTCATTGCTGAGGTTGGCATCCAGTTGGAACGGCAGTGGAGCGCAATGATTCAAAATATTCAGTTCTGAAACCACGACCTCAATTTCTCCAGTAGGCAATTTCGGGTTAGCGGTGCCTTCCAGGCGAGGCGCGACTTTGCCTTTTATCGTAATAACGTCTTCGTCGTGGAGAGACTGTGCTTCCTGAGCAACCGCTGGATAATCCTCAGGCCGAAAGACGATCTGGGTAATACCTTCCCGATCTCGCAGATCGATAAAGAGCACTCCCCCGTGGTCTCGGCGTGATGCGACCCAGCCAGACAATTCGGCCGTTTGCCCTACATCGGCGGCTCGCAGTTGGTTGCAATGATGCGTCCGATACATGGTCAGTTTTCCAGTTTTAAATTATTCTCAAGCTCTGCCTCCAGAACCACGGATTCCTCTCGGGTGCGCAGATTCTTCAGTCGTACCTGCGGCCATTCCTGTCCAACAACTACCGCGTATTGGGTGCCGAGTGATTCAGCCGTCTGAAACTGCTTACCTACCTTTGTCGCCTCAAGTGGGAAGTCGACAGATATCCCGGCTTCTCTCAATCGCGTCGCCAGTTTGACGGCCTCCGATCTCTGAGACTCACTTGCGATGACGATGTATCCTCGCAGAGCGCGTTTAACCATCCGTTCGGCTGCCAGAGCCCGAGTGTGAGGCAGTTCCTCCAGAAAATTGCGCAACACCACATCCCCTATCGCGAAACCGGCTGCAGGTAAATCGACGGATCCGTCGCTAATAACCTCGATCAGTTTGTCATAGCGACCACCGCCGCCGAGGGCGCGGTTTTCCCGCCCGCGATCAAACAGTTCGAATACCAGGCCCGAGTAATAATCTAGACCCCGTACAATAGTGAGATCCAACTCACAGAAATCTTCGACTCCACGCCAACGAAACTCGCGAAACAGTTCTTCGAACCCAGGTAGCTGATCTGTGGGTGTGGCTAGGAAAGAATGAATTTGATCGAGGGTCAGGTTGAACGCGGTCAGCTTCTGGGCCAACCGAGTTTCTTCCTCGCGACCAAGTTTGTCGATGATGCTAAGAAATTCTGCGGTTCGATCGACTGGTACGTCGTGGCGTTTAAGAAAGTCTGACCACAAATTGCGATTACTGAGGCGGACCGAAAAGTCGCGGCTGGTTAAGCCGAAGCCGCGCAGCAAGTTAATCGCGAGTGAGATCAACTCGGCGTCAGAGGCCAGCGAATTATCGCCAATCAGATCGCAGTTGATCTGATAAAATTCACGCAGCCGCCCTTTCTGCGGCTTCTCGAAGCGGAAAAAGGGTGAAATGCTAAACCATTTTATCGGTTTTTTAAAATCGCGTTCGCGGGCTGCCACCAGGCGCGCCAGCGTTGGAGTCATTTCAGGGCGTAGGCAGACGTCCCGGCCGCCTTGATCCTCAAAGCGGAATAACTGCGACTTTAGCTCCTCGCCGCTTTTTTTCTTGTAGAGATCAGTCGACTCCAAAGTAGGTCCGTCGTACTCCGCGAAACCGAAATTCGCGGCCGTCGTACGCCAGCACTCAAATATGTAATTCAGCCAAGCGCGATCCTCGGGGTAAAAGTCGCGAAAGCCCGGCAGATGCTGCAGTTCCATTTGAAGAACGGCAAGCATGCATTTATTCGGCGGTTTTGCAAACGGTTCACGTTCGGCGTTCGGCGTTCACGCCTAGAACGACGCGACCGGAATTGGTGACCGTCCAGCAGCTGAATTGGACGGGCGCCTTGTCCTGCAGACGCCGGACTTCAGCCGTCGCTAAAGCTATGGCAGACAAGACGGGGCGACAGAGCTCAATCAGACGGAACGGACTAATGGGATACCGTGCTGCCGCGAATGCCAAACGCCAAACCTCAAACGCCGAACGTTGAACTCAGTCCACAATATGGAATCCGGTGGCGCGAAGCGCCTTGATGGCCTGTGTCAGCTGCCGGTCACGCACCAAGATGTAGTCGGTATCGAATGTGCCGATTGGTAAGATACCGATACCGGCATGGGCCAACGGCACAGCGACCGAAACCAGAATACCGACCAGATCGAGGTCGAGGGGTCCCTCGATCTTGATGGCGCGCCAGCCTCTGCTGGCCCGTACATCGTCGCCCACCTCTGAATTTGCGCAAACGATCGAAAGCTGATCCATGGTTCGCGATACGGTGAAGAAACCGGTACGGGTCGCCCAATCCGGAATTGGGTCAGAAGGTTCTAACCTGCAAACGGCAAGCACGTCGGGCAGGAGCGATAATTGGAATCTTGGTGCTTCCATGGGACCCACAACATGGCAGAGAGACCGGCTTTGCGCCACTAACAGTTTGCGGTTCACTGTTTGCCGTTCACAGTTCGCCCTTTGGCGGTGGTCCCACGCCATATTGTGGCGATCAACAGTGAACAGTGAATAGTGAACCGTGAACGTTGAACCCAGGGGTTTGACGCGCCAGATAACCATGGGACACTGTGCGTGCCATGGCTCGACCCGCTAAACGAACGAAGATTGTCGCAACGATCGGTCCAGCAAGCGAGAACGAAGAGATGCTCCGGCGCCTGATCGATGCTGGTATGGACGTGGTTCGGCTTAATTTTTCGCATCGCTCAGCCGAGCAAGCCAAACCGCTCGTAGCGCGGATACGAAAAGTGGCGGACGAGCTGGGTGTCTTCGTCGGGATTTTGGGAGATCTGCGTGGTCCTCGCATCAGGGTGGGCGAGATGCACGACGGAGCTATCCATCTTGAGCAGGGTCGGAAAATCGTGCTTACACCGAACCCGGTAATCGGAACGGCGGAAAAGATCGGAGTCAGTTTCCGGGGTCTGGCGAACGATGTTGCTCACGGGACGATCGTTTTGCTGGATGACGGCAATATCGAGCTTCAGGTCGCAGATCGTCTCGCTGGTGGCGATGTCCTTTGCGAAGTGCTCCGCGGCGGTGAATTGAAGAGCAATAAGGGCGTAAACCTTAAAAACCGTCTTGTCTCCTTACCTTCTCTCACTACCAAGGATTATCAGGACTTGGATTTTGCAGTATCAGAGGAACTCGATTTTCTAGCCCTCTCCTTTGTCCAGTCGGCAGCTGATGTCCGATTCCTGAAACAAACCCTGGCGGAACGGGGTGCCAGCATCCCTGTAATAGCCAAAATCGAGCGGCAGAATGCTCTCGAGGACATCGAGAATATCGTCAAGGAATGCTTCGGTGTGATGGTAGCCAGAGGTGATCTGGCTTTGGAAATGAGCTTTCAAGATGTGCCCATCGCTCAGAAACGGATTATTGCCGTTTGCCGCCAAGCGGGGGTTCCGGTGATTACCGCGACTCAAATGCTCGAGTCGATGACGGCATTCCACAAGCCCACTCGAGCCGAGGCGGCCGATGTGGCGAATGCAATTTTGGACGGCACAGACGCTGTAATGCTTTCCGGAGAGTCTGCGATTGGTAAATTTCCGGTGGAGGTGGTTGCAACCATGGCAACCATTGCGGGCCGGGCAGAACTAGCCTGGATGCGAGGCGAGTTGCCAAGCTCCGTACAATTACGGCCAGTCGCCGATTTGGATGGTGCGGTGGGACAGGCGACTGCGATGATCGCAAGCTCGGTCTCAGCGCGGGCAATCGTAGCAGCTACCACCTCAGGTACAACGGTTCGTCGAGTCGCTTGCCATCGCCCGAAGATGCCGGTCATTGCCCTCTGCTCATCGCCGGAGACCTGCCGCCGGATGAGTCTGCTTTGGGGTGTCGAACCCGTTTTGGTACCTGCGATCAGTGGAACTGCCCATCTGGTAAAGTCGAGCGCAGAAGCCGCGGTGAAAGTATTACAGGCGCAGCCTGACGATGTCCTTACGATCGTTGCAGGCACCCCGTATAACGTCTCCGGCAAGACCAATCTGATTAAGATCGAGGTAGTGGAAGATGCGCTGAAGGGAGAGGCGAAGATATTTGGAGAGTAGGAGCTCGCGCGTCGGCGACGCGGACGAGGCGGCGAAACGGCGAATGGACGCGAAGCGCTTTTGTCCCGAAGGGACGCAAGGATTCAGCCTGGGATTTTAACCTGGTTTTAACCCCAGGTATCGGTCCAAAGAAGGCGTCCCGCCCTGAAATGGCGGAAGGTGATTTGTTCGGCGCGTCCAACAATCTACGCCTTCACCGCCGCATAGCGTTGACTTCTCTGCCGCCCCGTTGGGGCGGGTTCACTTTTCCGGCTATCCTGGGGTTAAAACCTAGTTAAAACCCCAGGCTGAGTCCTTGCGTCCCTTCGGGACAAAACGCTTCACGCCCATTCGCCCGTTCGCCGTGTCGCCGTGTCTACAGCTGCTTCACCCGGTACCCTCGTCCCTGCAAGGTTCGGACCAGGCCGTGGTCACCGACGAGGTGGCCTGAGCCGACGATCACGAGATAATTGCCGTCGCTCTGGAGGAAACGCTCTATTTGCGGCAACCATTTCTGGTTTCGCCGCAAGAACATGGATTCGAAACTCTTCGGATCGTTCCATTCATCCTGATTCAACAGCCGATCCAGGGTATTGATCCGGCCGTCCTTCCAAGCAAACACCAGCTCATCAAGGATGGCTTTTGCCGCCGGCAATGAGGCGATTGCTTCTACGAGACGGGCTTCGCCGGAGGCGTCGTCTGAAGAGAGAACCCGGGCTTGGTCCCGGACCGTTTCCAAACCCAACACTGGCTTACGGGAATCCTTGGCCTGCGAGTAAAAGTATCGGTCCACGCCTAGTTCTTCTCTGAAACCGGCTAGCTCCGTGTAGCGGCTTGTGATAAGCTCTCCGAGAAGCGCCGGTTTAAATCGCTTGGCTTTTTCGTAGGAGATGCCGAGCTTTGCCAATACTCCCTTTACCAGCCTGATCGTTTCCGGCGAAACATGGCGCTCGAGATTGTCGCCGGGCGGGTAGAGACCTACTTCCTCGAACTCCCGTAAAACCGCCTGTTGAGAAACGGTATTTAGATCCACCTCAAATACCACCCGCTGCGAGTTGTTGAATGCTTGTTGCAGCGCCGGGTGTAAGGGGTAGGCGGATGCAGGAAGCACATGGATCGATCCCAATAGATACACTGAGTTGTGCGCCCCCTTGACCTGCCAGAGCGTACTCTTGCCGGCAGAACCAGGCCAGGTGGAGCACGCGTTGAAAAGGAGCGTCGAGCTTAGTGCCAGTGAAACGAGGCCGGCGAATCGAAAGAACTTGCTACTTGGTTTTTGGTCCATCAGTACCGCCGAGGGGCGTCCGGTCGCCGCGATTGTCGGGAATTGTCAGATTCTTTCCCACGAGGCCCATTACCCCATCAAAAGCCTCTTCCGAGATACCGTGGGAAACCTTTACGCGGAACCTTTCCCAGAGAAACTCCTCCATTCGCATCCATTTGCCCCTGTAGTTAACCCGTTGGGTCCAAGCGCAAACGGTTATAATATTCTGAAGTTGTTGTATGCGCAAAAAAAGGATGCCAGCTCCGACCACCACCAACGTGCTGGTTGCCAAGAGGACCGTGGAAATGTCATCGCGCAAATTCAGCTGCGCATCGTTGTTAGCGTTGCGTTCAGCCAGAATGGCATTTTCGTAAGCTTGCATGGTGAAGATCACGGCGTGGATCTCGCTCACCAGTGATCCGCCTCCCGCGGCAAGCAGCGAAGCGATCGCCTCGTTCGTCTGTCCTTTATCTTTGAGGTCGATACTTTGACTCAATTCCGCCAGGTTCCTTTCGATGGCAGTCGTTAGTCGCGCGACTTGGGCCAGTTGGTGAGGATCAGCAGCCAGGACCTGGCGTAGATTCAACAATTGAGACGGTAATTCGGCTTTTGCTAGCCAAAAGGGCAGGAGGCTCGCGAATTGCCCGGTTAGAAGATAACCCCGCTGGGCGTTGTCAGCTTGGTCAAGTAGATCTTGGATAACAAACAACTGTTCGCGAGCCACGTGCATGCGTCCCACGATCTCCAGCCCCAGCCCTTCATCGCGTCTGAGCTGCCTCGAAACGAAGAAAAAAAGGCCCGCGATAAGAACCGGAATCGCGATCACCACGAAGATCAGAACTCGGCGATTGTATTGGAGGGAACTCCCCTTCATTGGTTTCCCGACCGTCGTGGCATTGCCGCTCACACTTATACGATAAATGGGCGCGGCCTCTGGGCAATGTAATAAATTCGCCGGCCGGTGACAGAACGTGCTAAACTCGGCAGAAACCGGACAATGCAAGTTATAGCAAAGGATGGTTCAGAGCCGGCCGTAAACCGGGGGTTTAGAAAACGTGGGTGGCTATGGCTGATCGGTCTGGGCGCCGTGATCGTCTTATCGGCGGTAAGCTGGTACTACTGCTGGCCTCGCCAAATCGCGTCAGCTGGCGGCTTATACTTTCCTTACCATTTGCGGCTGGCTGTGCCCCGGTTCGCCCAGGGTGATGAGAGATGGGCAAATGATGTTTTGGCCGGGACTCAAGGCACCATGGCCGCTGAAGGTTGTGCAGTGAGTTCCGCGGCGATGGTCCTGGCGTTTTATGGTCTCGAGCTAGATCCCGGGCAGTTGAACCAATTCTTGATCGACCACGATGGGTACACCGCTGAAGGTTGGCTGCGTTGGGAAAAAGCGGCGGATTTTGTTCCCGGTAAGGCAAAAAAGGTTTACGAGGATTTTCCTTCCTTTTTTCTCATCGATAGCAATCTACTGCGAGGGAATCCGGTAATTATTCGGTTGCGCCTGCCGGGTGGGGTCACTCACTTCGTCGTCATTGTTGGCAAACGCGGCTTTCACTACCTGATCCAAGATCCGGGATCTGGGGGTGGACAGGGAGTCTATCCACTGGACGAATTGACCGAGAAAATCGAAGCGCTGCGGTTTTATCAAAAGACGGGTTGAGCCGAAGCGCCGTGACAAGGCCGATTTTGCAGCTAGGTTTCGCGGCGTGGAGCTTTCTCTTCTTAAGTCGAAGATTCACGGGGCTTGCGTGACAGCCGCCGACGCGAATTATGAAGGCAGCGTAACCGTCTCCGCAGATTTGGCAGAGTTAGTCGGCCTGGAGGAGTATGAAAGAATTTTAGTGGGCAACTTGGCGAGCGGTGAGCGACTCGAGACCTACGTCATTTACGGGATTAGGAATGCAGGTGCGATTCAATTGAATGGCGCGACAGCTCGTTTGGGAAAGCCGGGCGATCGCCTAACGATAATAAGTTTCGGCCTCTATGAGGCTGAGGAAGCGGCGATTCATCAACCGAAAGTAATTTTTCTGGACGAAAAGAACCAAGTCATCAAACAGCATTAATCCCGGCTAAACAAGGCAACGAAGGCGCCGTCCATACCGTCAAGGGTTGGCAAGATGCTTTTTTTGCTCACTAGTCTCAAGTAGGGGATCGATCGGCCGATCTGTGCGACGACTTGCTCATTCTCTTCCGGTTCAACGCTGCAAGTGCTGTAAACCAGCCGCCCGCCGCTACGCAGATACGGAACCACATTTTCAACGATCCGGTTCTGAAGCTTCGGCATCCGCCGGAAATCATCGGGGGTAAGCCGCCAGCGGACGTCGGTCCGGCGCCGGATGACGCCGGTATTGGTGCAAGGTACGTCGAGCAAGATAGCGTCAAAGCGGGTTTCTGGTAGAGAAGGCGAACCTTGTAACCAATCAACCCTCATAATGGTGGTGTTGGAAACGCCGAGCCGGGCCAGGTTCTCTCGCAATCGAGCCAATCGCGACGGTTCATAATCGCAAGCCAGCACGGATCCCGAGTTAGCCATCAATTGAGCCAGATATCCAGTTTTCCCACCGGGGGCTGCGCAGGCATCCAAAACTTTTTCTCCGGGACGCGGGTTAAGGACCTCGCAGGCCAGCAGAGTGCTTGGGTCCTGAACGTACACTACCCCGGACGCGATCCAGCTTGCAGGCAGGTGGTCGACTTCTAAGCAGTCGGTATGCAGAGGTGACTGCTTAGCTCCATCAGCGTCCTGGAGAAGAGTCTCTTTGGTGGAGCGCAGATGGTTGGCCCGAACGTAGATCTTGGCCGGTTCGTTGTTCCATCGGCAGAGCCCCTCTGCCCCGCCTGAGCCAAGCTTGTCGCTCCAGCGTGAATAGAGAAATTCCGGATGTGACCAGCGAATGTAAGCCGGCGCGTTATCGACATCGAAGAAAACGGCTTCCCTTTCGTTGATCGCTTTTCTGAGTATGGCATTCACTAAAGACCGGGCCGGACCCGCCAGGTTCACGGTTTCATAAACGGCGGCGTGCGGTGCAACCCGCATCTTATACAGCTGATAAAGCCCGAGCTGCAGCACCAAGCGGGTTCGGTTATCAAGTTTTGACGGACGAAACCGCTCAATTATAAAGTCCAACAAAGATCGGTTGCGGATGACCCCGTAGAATGCCTCGGTGACAAAAGCCCGGTTGACCGGGGTTAGCCGGCTGCCGTCCAAAGCGCGGTGGAGCACATCGTCAGCGAATGCTCTCGATGACTCCCATTGCTGCAACGCTGTGAGGCAACTTTGCCTTGGATTGTCACCTGCCATAACCGTTACCGTTTGTTCACTCGGGCTGTCATGGTCGAGCAGCATTAATTAGAGAGAACAGCTAAAATCTTCCACGTGACGGGTCGACCGGCTAGTGGTTTTCAGGTGGCGTTTAGGATCTGAGGGCACGCTGGTCCGGGCAACGAAATGGGACCTATGAGACTCATGAGACTTATGGGCTTTTGATCGCGTAAGTCCCATGTGTCTCGTCCATTCGTCGCACAGCCCAACCGCTCGCCGACGTCGCCGAAACTGTCTCGGCCGAAATTGTTCGATCTATGGGCTGCTTCGCCGTCAGCTAAACGGTCCCGCGGCCGATCCCGTGATACTGAAAACCGAAATCTCGCATGGTCTTAGGATCAAGCAGGTTGCGACCATCGAAGATCAACGGAGTGTGCATCAAACGCCTCACTTCGGAAAAGTCAACGTTCTCGAACTGACTCCATTCTGTTGCGATGATAAGCGCCTCCGCGTCCCGGACGGCCTCAAGTGCAGACGGGGCCAGAACTACGTCGGGGCAAAGCTTGAACTCCCGCACTTTAGCGATTCCCTTCGGATCGTACGCAACCACGTGTGCGCCTTCGCGGGTCAAGTCGTTCACCAACTCTATGGCGACGGAACTGCGGACATCGTCGGTATCCGGCTTGAAAGTGAGTCCCCAGACTGCGAGGCGTTTCTCTTTCAGGACCCAAAGCGTGTCACGCAGCTTCTTTATGAAACGCTCTCGTTGATTCTGATTGATTCGCTGAACTTCCTTCAGAAGGTTGAAGGGTGTCCCCAGCTGCTCGCTTATCGCGATGAAAGCCGCGATGTCCTTCGGGAAGCATGAGCCGCCGTAACCAAGGCCCGCGCTAAGGAAACTCCGACCGATTCGTTTGTCAGCTCCGATACCGTCAGCGACTTTCTCAATGTCGGCTCCGCTGGCTTCACAGATAGCCGAAACCGCGTTTATGTAGGAGATCTTAAGCGCTAGGAAAGAATTTGCTGCGTGTTTGATCAGTTCAGCGCTGTTTATGTCGGTAACCATCACCGGCGCCATAAACGGTTCGTAAATTTTGCGCATCAGGGCTAACGCGCGGTCGCTATTTGCTCCGATAACGATCCGATCCGGGTGCATCAGATCATCCACCGCACATCCTTCTCGCAGGAATTCAGGATTGCTGACCACATCGAACTCCGCGTCCGCCTTATTGTACCGCCGAATGGTATCGGCAACTTTCTCACCTGTTTTGACGGGTACGGTGCTCTTGTCGACGATCACGCGATAGCTCTTGAGCACGGACGCAATTTCGCGAGCGACCTTTTCGATATAGGTGAGATCGACGCTTCCGTCACTTTGCGGCGGCGTCGGCACAGCGATAAAGATGACCTGAGAGTTTTCGACCCCCTGCTCAATGCTGGTCGTGAAGCGGAGCCGGCGCGCAGCTACATTCCGATGAACCAGGTCTTCGAGCCCTGGCTCATAAATGGGAATGATGCCGCCCTGGAGCGCTTTTACTTTTCTTTCGTCATTATCGACACAGGTGACGTTGTGTCCCACCTCGGCAAAACACGTTCCCGTCACGAGTCCCACATACCCCGAACCAACAATGGAAATTTCCATACTTCCGGTCCCCAGATACGGAAGCTTTAGCCTCTTGTCCAGTGAAAGCTCTCGAGCACAGCGTTACAGCCCAGGGCTGAGGTTCACCGGGAAGCCGTATTTTGGCAGGTCCTTCAGAGTCAAGATCAGCTCCACCCCATACGTGGTTTTGTTGCCACCGTTGTTGTTTTCGTAAAGTCCGAGCGAGGCGACCCAGCTGCTTAGGTCTCGGTGGAACGTATACTTTTGAACGCCCAACCGGCCCGTAGTTTGATCATATTCCTCCAGGATGCTGAAACCCCAGTTAGAATTGATCCGGAAGTAGGTCTGCAGATAAGTGCTGTTGGTCTTGGGCTCGAGTGGATTGTGATTCAAGTAGGAGTGCAAAAGCGTGAGATCGATGTTTGGGGTAATCGTCCAGGTCAAGTACGTGTTGAACTCCCAGAACTGTTTCTTATCGATCCAAGGGATCTGCGCGTACTCTGTAAGGTTCAGCCAAGGCACCGGATTGAAGCGGACTTGGGCCTGGATATCGGAATAATAAGTCTGCTCATACGGATTTTTGAAATTCACGTCCAGGAAAGTGTCCACCGTTAGCCACTGAAAGGTCGCGTTGTCGCGTCGAGTCTCGAACTTGTTCTGTACTCCAAGCCGCATAACTGACATATGGGCAATCGAGTCGGTAGCGGTGAATTCTGGGAAATCGATGGGGGGTAAATAGGTACTTGTGAGATACCGATCGTAAGGAAGGACCTTGCCCGGCCCGATATTCGGGGTGGAGACCCAGGCGTAATCCGCGTACGGTTGGATCACGTGCAGGAGGCCGTCGAGTCCAAGCCAGTGTGCTTGTACTCCTTCGTAGATATGGGAAAGCTTGAATGAGGTATCTAAGCCCGTATTGAAAACGTATCGGGTCCCTCCCGGCTCATAAACAACCGAGCCAAAGGGGATGCCTAAGGTCGGATCTCCTTGGGTCACGTCCCCGGTGCGGCTATAATAAGTGGCCCGAACTCCGACCCGAGGCACGACGGAAAGGAATCCAAAATAGGTTTTCGGATAGGTTAGTTGGTGAAAGGTATCAAACCGGAACGAGGAATAATCTGGATTTAAAGTTGGGTTGAAAAAAGTGCCGACTGGCTGCGCCAGTTGGTACCAGCCCGCGGTCGTGGTTGCTTCGTAGTAAATCGGAGAATTAAACAGCGGTGTCCGTACTACCTCCCATGACAGCTCCGGTAGTTTCTCCGTGGTCTGAAGGAAATCATTGACCTGATATCGGGCAAACAGGCTGAGTGCATAGGCGTCGCCCTGTTTGATTAGCTCCAAGAAGGTTTGTGGTTGTGGGTCGACCTGGAACTCATAGGGGAAAAAGTCCTCCATCAAATAGGCGTCGCTGAATTTGTTCACATTAAGCACGAGCGACGTGTCGCTTGCCAGAAAGGTGCGCGATTGAAAAGTGATGCGGTACCGTCCCGCGTCGATCTGTTCACGCCCGAGCGATGTTTGGTTGATGTTCGCCCCTTTGTCCTCGATGAAAAAGGTTTTCGCTTTGAGGGTATCTTGTTGCTCTGCCTCGCCTAGGTCGTAGTTGATGTCAATCCCAAGCGCCGGTCCCCGAAGCGAGTATGCGTTCAGGTGGAGAATCGCATCAAAATGGTCAAAAACAGGAAAGCCGATGTCGCTGACGATATAATACCCGTAGTTGCTGTTGTATCCCGGACTGACCAGCAGGACGGACTGGTTGTTCAATGATTGATATAAGTAAGGGAACCAGAAAACCGGGATATCTTTTATGTAAACTGTGGCGTTGGTGAAGATGATACGGTCGTTCGGATAAATCCGGATCCCTTTCGCTTGGACCCGGTAATCCGGTTGTGAAGAATCGCTCGTGGTAAAGCTGCCGTCATAGATCTGGTATTCGGTTGACTCAAACGAAGTCAGATTGGTCCCGGTGATCTCGAAGGGTAGCTTTACCCCGGCGAAATCCGCCATGTACAGCCGTTTCGTCTCGAGATTGTAAACGGCCCGGTCACAAACGAACGCGTAATCTCCGCGATAGAGGCGAACCCGCTCTTTGACTAGGACATCGTGTGTCTCGGGGTTATACTCTGCGTACTCGCAATAGATCGCCACATCGCCGTAGTGGATGACGACGTGGTTTTCCGCGATGGCGACTCCACCTTCGTATCGTGTCTGGCCTTCTGCCGTAATTTCAACAGGGGACTGACTAAACCGCCCTCCAGGCTCCGTCGGGTTGAATTCCTCCAACGGATTCGAGGAACTCGACTGATTCGCCTGGGCGTAGAGACAGACCGGCAGAAATAACAGCGATAGAAGGACGAAGAGCCGGCAGATCATCTTCGGTTTTGGGAGCGCGAGACCGTCGTACACCGAATCGCTTCAATCGTCGAATTGCAAGGAGAATCCGGCTTTGGCCGATCTTCGGGAGTTCGAAGGTTCGGAAGTAGGGATGAATCAATCCTGCCCATTTTTGTTAGAGACGTCCGTTCACGGCCATCGGTGACCGACAATCAGTCAGCGTAGCCGTTGGGATGACGAACATGCCAGCTCCAAGCGCTGCTGACGATATCCTCGATTCGATCGAACTGCGGACGCCAACCCAGAACCTCGTGCGCCTTGCTAGCGGATGCGATCAGGCGGGGAGGATCTCCGGGACGCCGATCTTCCTTCACAACTGGTATGTCCTTTCCGGTCACTTTCCTACAAGCATCGATAACTTCGAGTACAGAGACACCGCCTCCGATGCCGAGGTTGAAAAAATCGCTTTTCTTTACTTCCAAAGCCAGTGCGTGCGCTTGGGCCAGGTCGGTCACATGGATGTAATCCCGGATACAACTCCCGTCGGGGGTGGGATAGTCCGTCCCGAATACCTGGGCATGTTCACGTTTCCCCAATGGAACTTGCAGCACACAGGGGATAAGGTGGGTCTCGATCCGGTGATCTTCGCCGAAAGCTTCAGTGGCGCCCGCTGCGTTGAAGTATCGCAAGGAAGCAAAAATGACACCGTGAATTTGGTCGAACCAGCGCAGGACCTTCTCGAAAATCAATTTTGACTCTCCGTAGGGGTTAACTGGCTTTTGTGGAGCCAGCTCATCAATCGGCACGCTTTCCGGTACCCCGTAGGTCGCACAGGTCGATGAGAAGACGAACCGTCTGACGCCATTTTCCACCATAGCGTGTAACAGGTTCAGGCCGCAGGAGACATTATTGTAAAAGTACTTGTAAGGGTTCTGCATCGATTCACCGACCAGCGCGTTTGCCGCAAAGTGCATCACCGCTTCCGGTCTTTCCGTGGAAATCAGGCCCGACACGGCCGGTTTATCTGCCAGATCGCCCTGAACAAATTTAGCGCGGCGATCGACGGCGTTTCTGTGCCCCTCGGTCAGGTTATCGAATACGGTGACGTCGTGTCCCCGATTGAGCAGATCTTCAACACAGACGCTGCCGATGTAGCCGGCCCCTCCGGTAACAAGAATTTTCACGGCCGGATCCTAGCCTGCCTCGCCAACAAATGCGCATGCATTTTTGAGAAAGCCAGGCTCTTTGTACCATGATTCATTCTACCGCTGTCATCGACGCTCGGACTCACCTTGAGCCCGATGTGGAGATCGGACCAAATGTTGTGATTGAAGGGCCGGTGTCGATCGGGGCTGGAACCAAAGTTCAAGCGAATGCTATAATTGTGGGCCAAGTAAAGATCGGTTCTGGCAACACGATTGGCTATGGGAGTGTCATCGGCGGCTTTCCTCAAGATCTCTCCTATCGCCCAGACAGCCCCAGCGGCGTTGAGATCGGAAATGACAATGTCCTCAGGGAATACTGTACGGTTCACCGCGGAACTAAACCCAACACTTCAACCGTTCTCGGGGATCGGTGTCTGTTGATGGTGGGCGCGCATGTTGGTCACAATTCGCGCGTAGGAAACCAAGTGATTTTAGCGAATAATGTGCTCCTTGGCGGCTACGTAGAGGTCCATGACAAAGCCTTCCTCGGAGGCGGGTCGGTGGTACATCAGCACACGCGTTTGGGTATTATGTCAATCATGCAGGGCGGTTCTGCCGTTAGCAAAGATGTACCTCCATTTGCTGTCGAAGCCGGCCGCAACAGTATCGTCAGTGTCAATGTAGTCGCGCTTCGCCGGGCGGGCTTTAGGTCAGACTTACGCTTAGAAGTTAAGCGAGCGTTTCACATGCTGTATCAAGAAGGGCTCAATACGTCACAAGCAGTGGCTAGAGCTGCTGAGGAGAAATGGAGTCCGGAGATTGATCCATTCTGGAATTTTGTTAGAGCGTCAAAACGAGGAGTTTGCGCATTTGTTCGTTGGAGCGATGTGAAGGCTGGTAGCGTTGGGGAGGGGGATTAGGCTGGTAGGGCGAAAACCCGACTTCGTCCGGCGCCCGTGGGATCGCAGCCAGTCAAAGGCCTCATACCGATATCGAGCAGAGCCGCGCCAAAGCGTAGCGACGGCGGGACTCGGCGCGCCGAGGATGTGGTTGTGTTCAAAAACGTCCCTTCGCGGCGGTTTTCAGCCGCTCCGTTAGTGTGTGCCCGCCCAAGCTCAGTCCGACCTTTTGCCACAATGCCGGAATCCCGTTTTTCAGTCGATGCGGACCCGAGTTGAGCCACTCGTTAAAAAAGGCGTTTAACGCGTGCCGAGCAAAACGGCTCAAAACCGGCGCGGAATAAGTCTGGTGGAGAAATTTAGTCCTGAGCGCGTCCGGTGCCGCTGTCGCTACGCTTTGGCGCGGCCCTGCTCCATATCGGTATGAGGCTTGAGCTTGCCGCGATCCCGCGGGCGCGGGAGGAAGTCGGGTCCTCGCCTACGTGCTATTTTTTTATTGACATTATGGAGCCTATGATCAAACTCGCTTGCGTGTTGCCTAGATGAGAACCCTCCACGCCGTGTCTTTGGGAGTGTCAATTCTTGCAGTTGGCTGTTCTCAAGACGGAAGCCAGCTCAAGAATGGTACGGCACTCCGAGGCAAAGCGTCTCTTCATAAAACCGTCCAAGTAAAGACTACTGCGTATTGCCATACGGAACGGGCACATCGACGGTACGGGAAGTGTAACGCTGTTGATGGCCGATTGGCAGCCGCTGAATTCAACAGTGCAGCGGCGGATTGGTCGCGGTTTCCAGTTGGGACAAAGTTTCGAATCGTGGATTCCGATCGGCGGTATGTGATTGATGACTACGGTTCGGCGCTAGTTGGGACGAATACTATCGATCTCTATATGCCATCTCGTCGAGAAATGGTGAACTGGGGTTCTCGGCGAGTCACAATTGAACTCCTGGAGGTGGGTTCGTATCAGCAAAGCCTGAAGATTCTCAAGCCGCGCAGCCGGATCGCTTATGTCCGGAGGATGGTTCGGGATCTTGAGAGTCAGATATACCAGGCGCTACATTTAAGTCGAGCTGGCTGACCTCGAGTTAGCGAGGACTAACCTTTTGCATCGCCGGGACGTGCGAACCCGTAAGCTTAAAGGACCTCTGGAGAGCTGCGAACGCATGGGACTTATAGGACTGATGTGACTCATATGGAGCGGACCCATAAGTCCTATTGGGCCCATAAGTCCCATTCATGGCTAGGCCGCACGCGCCCGCCTTACTTACATCCTTCCCTTCCATCGAGGACGGGGACAGCCTGCCCGACGAAGCTTTCCTCGCATCGGCCGCCACCTCTGCTGGTTAGCGAAGTCGGGACGACGATTACGGGACGATTTACGATGCTTCCAACGAAGGTTCGCCTTCTGGCACGGCCTCAAGACCGCGCTTTTTTGGAATGAGAAAAAGCAAGATCGAGGCTGCGCCGACCATGAACAGGTTCACGAGGCTGGATAAAACGAAACCATGAGCATAGTCGCTTGCCGTCGGCCGATTCGGAATCACGGACAAGGCGATGGCGCCGAGCACAGCGATACCAACCGAATTCGCGACCTGCTGAGCCGTTGATACGATTCCCGCGGCCGCGCCCGCGTCTTGGGCGCGCACACCGCTAAGCACGGTGCTAAAGAGCGGAGTCGTCACCAGTCCTCGTCCGATTCCGTAAAGGAAGCACGAGAACACAAAAAGGAAGCTTTGTTGTCCGTGAATGCTAGAAGCTTCCAAGGCCAAAGCGGCAAGCGTCACCGCTAGTACACCCGTGCCGACATGCAGAGACTTCCTGCCTAGGTACCCATTTAGTTTGCCTGAGAAGGTAGAGCCTAAGAGAAACCCGAAGGAGAACGGCGCCAGTGAGAGTCCAGCCTGGAACGGATTGAGATTAAGGCTGAGTTGCAGAAACAGGCACAGCACTAGCAGCATCGAGCTGTGGCCGGCGAAGTAAATGCAGGTTACTCCGATCCCAACGAGAAAGCCCCGGTCTTGCAGAAGACGCGGTTCAACCAGTGGGGTTGCGCCATTGCGCGCCAACCGATTTTCCCAGCGCAGAAAAATAGCGAACACTGGAACACTGGCCGCCAGAGCGATCCATGCCCACGCAGGCCAGCCAGCGTCTCGCCCTTCCATAAATGGCAACGAAAATAAAAAAAGCGCGAACGAAAGCAGAACCGTACCGATCGGATCCAATCGAGGAGGTTTTTCGGAATGTGATTCTCTAAGTACAAGCCATGCGACCGCCATCGTTGCCAGGCCGATCGGGACGTTTATCAAAAAAATCGGTCGCCAACCTAATCCGAATACATTGGCTTGGATAAGAAAACCTCCAAGGATCTGCCCCAAGATGGAGCCGAAGCCAATCGCCGCTCCGTAGATGCTGAAGGCAAGACGCTTCGCGGAAGCCGAAAAGTTGACGTGGATGAACGAGAGGGCCTGCGGGAACATAATGGCCGCTGTGCACCCTTGAAGTAAGCGCCAGATCACTAAGAAGGCTGCGTTCGGCGCCAGTCCGCAAAGAGCGGATGTGCTAGTGAATCCGATCAATCCAAAAATAAAGATCTTCTTCCGCCCGTAGATATCGCCCAGACGTCCTCCGGTGATCAGACACACGGCGTAGGTCAACCCATACCCGGCAACGACCAATTCAATTTCTCCGAAACCGGCTTGCAGAGAGGTTCGGATGCTGTTGATGCCGATGTTTGCGATAAAAAAGTCGATAACGCCAAGCAACGGCCCCACCAGCATCACGGCGAGTGCCAGCCAACGACTTACTCCGTTCGAGCGCTTTGGGGGTAGAGCTCCCCGGTCGAGGGCGGGCCGCGTCCGCGTCAATCTGCGAGCAAAGCCTCGGTCCGCCTTGTGAAGCCTTTGGACCGATAAGATGCTACTCATGACGGCGAGAAACTAAGCGACAGTCGGTAATAAATGAAATAG
>JAFAIO010000524.1 GCA_019236675.1 Verrucomicrobiota bacterium | reverse complement strand
AAGTGCGCCGGCGACCCAGAACCGACTCAAAGAGAGCGCAATCACGCTCTTGGCTTGGGAAAACACGCTTAAGAAGTGGGCTGATTCAAACGCCCCGTCGTGGGCCAGCGAGTTTTGCGGACGGCTCCGCACAGATCCCGCAAAACTGTGGCGCGACCTTACAATCTGGCGGTTATTGCACGGTTATCCAGACGCGGAGCAAGAGTTCGCGCTTGATCCCGCAGCCGTCGCCTTCGTGCGCAACGTGCCGGTCGAAGCACTAAAGCGAATGGCGATGAGCCCACAGGGACGGACCCTAGCTCTCGATCAAATTCAGCCTGTCTTTGAGAGAGCGCTGACAGGGATTGTGTCTCGGCCGAGGTTCGAGACGCTAGTCAGCGCTGTGTCCGGCGAGTTGAAAGAGGAGTTCGCTGGATTGGAGTCGCTCCTGGGAAAAGCCCAGTTCAACGTTGAGCACGGCGATGTGGAGTCCGTCTCGCGCCGCTTCGCCCACGCCGACCAGGTTGGCGAAGCGGCCCTCGCCAGGCTCAATCTTTTCGTGCAACCACCGAAGCCCGGAACTCTCGATGCAGCGTCCTCAGGCACCGCAGCCTGGAAGAAGTGGTTCCATGGGGAATACCTACCCTATCGCTGGTGGCAGACTCAACGGGTTAAAGCCGATGCCGAAGTAGAAGAAACGGTCGCGAAATTCAGCGAGTGGTACTGTCGTGACTTCGCTCACGTCCACATCGATCCAGCTCTGAGCGCAGTGCAGATGCTCACACAATGGAGACCTTTGATTTTGCAGGACGCGGTGTCGCTTATCCTGCTCGTGGACAATCTCCCTTGGTTTTTCTGGGACTCATTCGAGCGTGCGCTCGCTGTGGCCGGCCTCCACAAACATGAGTCCAAAGACTGCTTCGCCCCGCTCCCGAGTCACACGGCAGTGTGTAAGCCGGCGGTAATTTCTGGGCCGCTGGGATGCGACCGGAAGCGACTACCGCAAGATGCTCGAGGCGCGCTCTGCGGAAGAATGGGGCGGCAAAGCCGTGCATTATCTTGCGGGCGTGGACCAACTAAACGCGATGAAGCCGGTCCCCTCTCCGGCGGTGCTCCTCTTCAATTATCTAACCGGCGATGAAACTCTTCATGCCGATCTGGCCGCCGCGGGGACTACCCACATGGACCAGCTCAGTATACATTACCGAAATCTCGGCAAAGCCGTCGGTGACTTCGCTCGGCGAGCCACCGAAGGAGATCGAGACTTTGGCCTGTATGTCATCACCGACCATGGAGCGAGTCACATACTAGAGCTCGAGAAGCAGTCGATCGACAGCAAACTTTGTCAGCGACTCTTCGCGAACGAGAAGCTCCGATCGGCAACACTCAGCGCGGCGGAAGCTACGCAAGTACCGGAAAATTTATGGCTACTCGGATATCGTTTTTCCAACCCGTTTCACAGCGACGGAAGCGTCCACTTCATACCGCGCGGCCACAACACGGTTGCCTCGCCAAGCCGCCGCCCGCTCTACTGCCACGGTGGAGCGACACCTGAAGAGGTCATCGTCCCGTGCGCTGTCTTCCGTCTTTTCCCTGCCTTATGGGTCGAGCCCAACGTGCGCTTAGTCGATCTGAAATGGAAGGAGAGCAGGGCGGCATTTTACATTAAACGGATCACAAATGTCGGTGTGGAGATTCAGAACCCGAATTCGGACGACTGCCTACTTGAGTCAATAACGATGAGTCCAGCGATCGGCGAGATTCGAGACTTCGGCAAGATCATTGTCAGTGCCAAGAGCGTCGGTCAAACTACGATGAGTCTCTACTTCGCAGCTGCTGCGACGTTTGTAGAGACACTTACGTTCGATTTCAGTTTCAGCGTAGCCCAAGAGGCCCTTGTTCGGCGTGTCGAGCTTCCTGTGATAATCAGCTCTGCCGCGTCCGGAGGTATCGATCTCACCACCCTTTCCTAACCTATGAAATCATTTGAAACAAAAGCCCACGACTTCTATGGCGAAGTCGTAATCAACAAGGGGCTCATGACCAAAGCGGGTTTCGGTGCCCGTGCCATACCGGTCTATGTCGGCGAGTGGATCATCAGCCAGTTTCTTGAAGACGGCGAAATCAAGGAAGAGGCCCGGGAGCGCATCACCGGAATCGTCTCGAAGTTTCTGCCCCAGAAAGCTGACAAGAATCGGATACTGAACGACCTCAAGGATCACAAGCCGGTGCAGATTCTTGACGACTTTCGGGTCACGGTGAATCTCGATAAGAACACGCACGAGTTAAGCATCCCAGTGCTCGATGAGTCACACGCACTTATTCAAAAGCCGATTCTCGACAATAATCCGATGCTGCTGAAAACGGGGATGTGGGGCCTGGGCACGCTCCAATACGTGCCGCCAGACGGTGACGAGGTAAAAAAGGGCCAGATTTGGATGACAGACTTTAAGCCGTTCCAGACCCCTGGCGTGGACTTGGAATACTACAGGGAAAGTCGCAAGAACTTTACACTGGAGGAGTGGATTAATCTACTGGTATCGAGCTGTCAGTTCAATCCGGAGTGCCACACGCTACCGCAAAAAATGTTGCTACTGGCACGCATTATCCCGCTGGTACAGCCTAGAGTAAACGTGGTGGAATTGGCACCGAAAGGCACTGGCAAGTCGTTCGTGTTCGACAACATCAGCCGCTACGCTGCGGTCATTCCCGGCGGCAAGCTTTCGGCACCGAGTCTTTTCTTTAACAGTAACAGTCGACAAATCGGGTTGATCCCACGCTACGACGTGGTCGTCGTAGACGAGATTCAAAAAATCCAGACGGATGCTGCCGGCGAAGCGATGGCAGCGCTGAAAATGTATCTTGAAAGCGGTCGCTATCGGCGGGCTACCGGCGACATGGGAACGTCGGAATCCGGTTTTGTCATGCTAGGCAATATCACACTAACAGACGAACGCCGACCGCTATACCAAGCGGAAGGCCTCTTTAAAGAGCTTCCGAGTGCCTTACAAGAGTCAGCATTCATTGATCGGTTGCACGGACTAATGGAAGGCTGGTTCATGCCGCGAATAACGAAAAACACTCCTTCGCGACACCTCGGGCTCAAGGGCGACTTTTTTAGTGAAATCCTCCACGAACTTCGGGCGCGACTCGAATTCGCCGATTATGTTTCGCACAGCCTACGGTTACCTGCGTGCGAAGACATGCGGGACAACAAAGCCATTGCACGGCTTACCGAAGGTTATCTGAAGCTGCTCTTTCCGGACCTGAATCTGAGCGACGAGCAATTTTTGGAATACTGCGTGAATCCCGCTGTTCGGATGAGGCAGCAGATTCGCGACGAGCTTGCAAAAATCGATGCGGAGTACGGGTGGGTTTCCATTCGGAGTTCGAGTCCGGACGAGTTCCAACTCCTACATCCGCCTCAGCGGCCCACTGTCGAAGCCGCTGCGCAACAAGTTGATCCGCTAGCTCCTGATCGCATGCCCCAGGCGTGCACGGTTGATCTGCAGGAAGGGCAGACCGGCGTGTCTTATCGGCGTCTTTTCGAACCCTATCTGCGAGGCGCTCGGGAAATCGCATTGGTGGACCCGTACATCCGCCTCGATTATCAGATTCATAACTTGACGAGCTTCATCGACATCGTCGACCCTGAGGTAGGAAATGTGAGCCTGGATTTGATCACTGCCGCTGCTTCCAACGAAGAGGAGGTAGACCTTTCTGCGAAGCTCGACCAAGTGCAGGAGAGTGCGAACGCAAAGAAGATCACTTTTAGCTATCGCTTCGATCGAACCAAGCATGATCGTGTGATCGAAACTGACACTGGCTGGCGCATCACTCTTGGCCGTGGTTTGGATATATTCTACAAGCCAGAGGGGCGATTCTCGCTTGCATTCGTTGACCAGGCGCAACGCAAATGTAAGGAAACGAGCATTATCTTTACCAGAGCATGAGTTTCTCCAAGAGCTTCTCTACGTACCCGGAGATGACGGTTTTTGTGTCCGCAAGCTGTGCTTCCTCTTCCTCATATTCGAACCTACCGACCAAGCGTGTTAAACACGGGCCAGGTTCGTCTAACGACCACTTCTGCAGCTTCCTGGCTCACGCCAGATGTAGAATCGAACCCGCGGCCGGCTCCAGCGCAAGAGTGCCGTCTGCGGCATAAACAGGATCCCTTCCTCGTCTCGCGTGCTCGCGAGGCACCCTCCATTTATATCCTCGACCGCGTACCGCGCTCTTGCGCCTCCGGCCTTCTTCCGCGGGGCGCAAAGCTATCGCTTCGCTTTCGGCTGAAAAAATATGGCACAGCATATTTTTCCGTTCGAAAGCGAACTCCAAAATAATTTCCCGGACGCTGCTCCTTCGTCGCCGAGCCTCTCCCCGAGGGTCTCCGAGAAACTCGCGCTCTACGGTTCTTCCGCGTTATCCGGCCTGGAGCATCTCACGTTGCTTGTCGGTAACGAAGAGATCGCTTCGACTTTGATTCGTCACTTTGGTTCCATAAAGGCGTTGTCCCGCGCTTCTCTCCAGCAGATCCGACAATTCCTCCCGCTCCGCAAAGCCGAGGCCGTGGTAGCCGCTTTTTCTGTGTCTATGATCGCAGAGAGTGAACACGCTCGGTCTGAGCTGTTCGATAATCCCGAATCAGTCTACAAAGCCTGTGCCGACATGAAGCTTTTCAATCAGGAGGTCCTGCGAATCGTGCTCCTCGATGCAAAGCGACGCCTGATCTCTATTGTTGATATTACGAAAGGAACGCTTAACGAATCTCTCGCTCATCCTCGCGAAATATTTCGCGCCGTAATCTCATCAAATTCGGCATATGCATTTGTCCTGGTACACAATCATCCCAGCGGAGACCCGGCTCCAAGTGAGTGCGATATCCGGCTGACTCGGAGGCTGGCAGAAGGGGCCAACCTTCTCCAAATCAACATGCTCGATCATGTGATCATCGGCCGGCCCCGCAACTCCCAACAAGGATACTTCAGCTTCAAGGAAGCTGGAGTCTTATGAATGTGGCCCGTTGTACCCTGCCATCCCTTGTCGAGCGATCGCGAGCCTGCGGAACCTCGATCACTCTTCGCTTCTGCGCTCCCGAACGGCCAAATTGACGCTCAGAATGTCTTTTCCCTCCGCCTTGACCAAGTGCAACCTTGTGCTCGCAAAACCGCTCTAAAAACGCCTCAGCCTTCGGCCCTCTAATAAGGATCGAGCCGACGCTAAAATGAATCAAAAGCGTTTGCGTTCGAGGGCTGTAATTCACCGCGATCACCTGGTGGAACGGTACGCCCCAGCAGCTACCGTCATCGGTCCAGAACCGCACAATCGGCGGGAAATGGCCCTCGGTCCAACCGCTAGACTTCGGCCCGTACTGCTCGCGGAACGACAGCGCCGGCCTAGCGTTCAATTCCAGCCTCCCGCTCGCGCCTTCGCAGATTAAGCTGGTGATAGCGCCGCCAGATTCCTTCCTGGCTCAAGCACCAAAGCGGTCCAGCTTGTCGAAGCCCTCCTCCGTCTTGCCTTGAGACAATTCTTCAATTGCGGCCCGCAACGCAGGGACCTGCTGCCGGAAAATTCTTGTGAGCGCCGCGCTCGCTACGAGAGCCGACTTCTCGAGGATCCGAAGCGCGTCACGCCGCTCGACGGAATGACGCTGCCGGCTGTGGCCGGACAGGATCATCCGGCAGTCATTGCCGGCCGCGAAACTTAATAGCTGCCGCGTCTCCCGGACGGAAAGAAGGCCCGCCTCATCGACGAGAAGGATTTTGCCGCTTGCGAGCCGTTGGAGCTCCGGGTCAGCCAGGAGCTTCTGCACTGTTGCTGGGCTTTTAAACCCTTGCTTCCGCAAGATTTCGGTTGCGCTCGCGCTTGGTGCAAAAGCTATCACGTCCAGACCGGATAAATCGGCGATTGCACGCACAGCCTGATCCAGCATAGTCGTCTTCCCGGATCCGGCAACGCCTCGGACAGCCGTAACGAGGTCGCGCGACCGCAAGAGATGCTTGATCGCAGCCAGCTGCTCGTCATTGATCGCCAAGCCGTAGCCTTCAGGCTTCCAGCTTCTGCTCGAGCTTGTCCGGCACTATACGGACATCAAACCCGTATTCGTATGGATGGCCTTTCACACCGCGCCAACGCTCGGCAAACGTCTCCGCGTAGCACTTAGCACACCCAGGGCTAACCTTGCTGCAGCCACGCACGGGGTTCCACGTTGCATTAGACTAGTCCACGAAATTGTTGTGCTAAGGCTCATTTTGCTTTTCTTCGGATGGCTGTCTTAGATGCTCCAACATAGCCAGGGCTTGCTCGCCGGTCGGCTCAGCTCTTCCCTTGAGTATATTCGTCAACCCTTGAGGGGATATTCCCAGTTTCTTGGCCAGAACGATCTGTTTCGTATTGGTGGCCTTCAACCACGCCTTGATATCCTTGATCAGGCGTTTGGTTCTTCGGGGAGACATGCCAAAACGAGTACATTCTGGATTTAAATCTTTCAACATTACATTGGTACTACATTGTTGCTGTGTACATTTTAGATGTAATAGGCGCAAATCCACACCTATGAACCTAAATCACGAATGCTGGGAATCGTTGTGTGATTCCGATCAAGCCCTGCTCTTAGAAAAGCGGGTGGCTGCTTACGAGACCGAAGTTAAACGGCTCAAGAAGCTTCTCACCAAGGCTGCTGAGGCGGTTGATTTCGATCATTGCCCGACTGGTCCAGTAGAAGGCTGTGAGATTTGTCCGCTCCTGAAAGAATTAAGGAGGCTGCGAGCCGGTGAGTCCTGGGCCTTTGAATGGCGCACCTTCTGACGGACTAATTCTCGGGTTTGAAGTTGGCGACCGGGTGAGGTGGCGGCCTGATCAGAAACCTGGAACCGTAGTCGCTGTAAACGAGTACGCGCTTGCCGTGGCCTGAGACATGACCGGAACGGAGTTCTATCCTGCCTGGTCTTTGGCGACCGAACGCATAGAACCTTTACTGCACTAACCGATGACTAGAACCTTTGCTCTATTGATTGCCTTGAGCCTCGATGCGCACGCGGCAGAAAACTTTGTCTCACTGACATTGACGCTTCGGCAAGACATGCTGAGTGCTTCAGTTGGTGGAGTTGGTGTGGTGGACCGTCCGCACTTGAACCTGTTTAGTGGCGCCTGGCATCGCGATATCGGTTCGACAATCTTTTGGATTGGTGAGTCGGCGCGCGGTAATGATCCCGGAAATTGCCGGAGCGCCTATCTCCCCCACTGGTTGGCCGACTTTGGTGGGGTCGATGATCTAACGCGCCGCGCTGGATTTTCGCCAGCCGGTTTCAGTCCGCGGCTAAACCCGTTCTACGTAGCGTTGCCGGTTCAAGACGTGATCAACGGGCACACGGTACCGGAGGCACGAACCTGGATCCCATGGTCACGCAATTTTCCGGACGGCGTCAGCGCTCTCAAGGGTCATTGGGTTGAAATCCACAAACGGAACAGAAGCGCGTTTGCTCAACTTTCTGATTCGGGGCCCTACCATACCGACGACTGGAAATATTGTTTCGGATTTGAGCGGCTGGCGGAGCACGCGAATAACGACGCAGGAATTGATGTCAGCCCAGCTGTACGAGATTACCTGCAGCTCGATGGGCTGGACCGAGTTTCCTGGCGGTTTGTGGATCGGCCACGTGGGGGCCCTTGGTTAACGTGCGGAAGAAGTGGTCTTACGCCGGTTGTGGCTAACAATGCTTTTGAAGCGCTAGGTCATCGGCGAAGGTGTGGATCCTTTAACTTTATCGTTCCCGTTCTGGATGACCACGTTCTTTTGTTTGTTGGTTTTGCTGAGCGTAAAGCCGCGCGCAGGCTAAAAGATCAACCTCGTGAGAGTTAATCACCTTGGCGTGATCGTTGATCCTTCTGGTTTGCTCTTTCGGTTTCGCATCTGATTTGTCGCCTTCGTAATTCCACACCGCTCTTCTTTCGCCGGGTCGAAGGACCGCTTCGCGAAATGCTTCTTTGCAATCTGTGAAGAAAAGGGATCTATACTCCGCGCGGCTCACGAGCACATAGAAAGTTTTAGCGTCAAGTTCTGCGAAAGAC
>JAFAIO010000371.1 GCA_019236675.1 Verrucomicrobiota bacterium | reverse complement strand
GCAGATTTGACCGACCTAAAATCGCGCCGGTCCCGGACGAGCAGGAGGTCGTCCCTACCGGCTCACGGTCTGCCGGTGCTTAGGTTTCGCGCTGACGGAGTCGGATCCATTCGCAGCCAAATTTGCTATTTGCTATCTGCTGTTTGCTATTTTTAGGCTGCCGAGAGTTCGCATGTTTAAGAAGATCCGTTACTGGCTTGAATTTTTCTTCGTATCACTTTTTGCTCGCATAATACCGCTGGCGCCCCTGCACCTGCTGCACGGTCTGGCTTCAGTCTTGGGTTGGTTAGTTTACCATCTGGATCGCCGCAGCCGGTTGGTTGCTCTGGCCAATCTAGAGGCCGCGTTTGGTGACCAATACACACTTAAAGAGAGGGAGCGCATTGCCAGGAGGTCTGTTCAGGCATTCGGCCGAAGCTTTCTCGAATTGTTTTGGTCGCCTCGCCTAAACCGGCAAAACATTCATCGCTTTGTCCGTTTCGCGGACGAAAAGCGCTTCGAGGCCATGCTCAGCACGAAACAGGAACAGCCGGTGATTGGGATCACAGTTCACTTTGGCAATTTTGAGTGGGGAAGCGCTTTGTTCGGCTTCCGTGGCTACGATGGATACATCTTGATGCAACGGTTCAAAAATGATCGCCTGACTGCCCTGTTCCAGGCGTTCCGAGAAGTATCCGGGCAAAAGAGCGTGACCCAAGAGCAATCGATGATTCGGTTCTTCAAAGCGCTTAAGCGGGGAATCCCGGTCGGGATCCTCATTGACTTAACCCTGAAGATGTCGGATCCCGGCCTGATCCTACGCGCGTTCGGGCTGTCTATGCGCACAACCATGATGCACACCGTGCTTCAGGAACGAACCAAACAACGGATTCTCCCGTTCATTACCGTTGCAGACGCAAACGGTTACACTGTTCACATTCTTGATTTTATCGAGTTTTCCCCGTCGGCTAGCCGAGAACAGATTGCTCAGACTTGTTGGGATAGATTTGAACCGTTCATTCGCCAGCATCCGGAACAATGGCTCTGGGGTTACAAGCACTGGAGATACCGGCCACCCATCGACGGCGAACGCTATCCATTCTACGCGAACCGCTCTGAGCTTTTCGATGCGGAATTTAACAAGAAGTTGACCGCGACCACAACGCCAAGACCAGACAAGAAATAGGAACTTGGAACAACAAGATCACAAAGGCCGCAAAGATTGGCACTTTGGCGATCAAATTCAGGATCACATATGGGTCAGGGCCGGTGTCAATACAAAGGCATTTGCTAGGCCGACGCGCCTTTTGCCCGCCGCCCGATCACAAATAAAATTGCGGGCGTCGGTGACAAAGTTTCCACCGATTCGAAGCCCGTTGCTTTTAGCTGGTCTTCGACCTGTTGGGTCGTCCAAGGATATCCGCCGCCACGCACCGTTCGTAGCTTGGCCAAAGCCTGGCCGAGCGCGCTCGGCGGCGGCGCATAGAGCCCGAATAAAAGCCAACCGCCCGGAGCAAGAGCTCGATTAATTCGCTGCAAGGCGATCGTCACCATGTCTTGAGCGATGAAAGGTCCAGGCAACCAAGCCAACGTGTAGGCGGCATGTTCATCGAGTTGCTCTACGGGTTGTAGGCGAAATTCGATCCGCTCACTGAGCCTGCTCTGAGCGAGGTTCTCATGGGCTAGTTTGAGCGCAGGTTCCCACAAGTCGATTCCCACTACCCTCAGTGCCGGCCAGGAGCGGGCCGCCTCGATTGCCAGCCAGCCAACGCCGGTGCCGACATCCAAAAACACGCCGGTTTCGTTTAGGGTGGCGCCGAATTCCGGCCGTTGCGCCGCCATAGTCTCAATATTGTGTACAAGCAATCGCGAGGCTTGGCCCTGGGCATCGAGCATAGCCGGATCTTCGATTTTCCATCCAGGTGCACGTGCCGGATTTTCTAACAAGTCAACAGCTTGGCGCAATGACATTTGAATTAATGTCAGAGCCGTGCGCTGTTGGTTTGGGTTGAGGTCATCGAATAATTTCGGATTGATCTGATGCGCCACATCCCGGAACAGGGGGCGTACCTGGGGATCGCCGTCAACGCCATCGCAGCGCAGGCGCAACTCAGCGCCGAGCGCAGCCAATGCTTCTGCGTGCAAGCTAAGCTTCTGCCATTCGGCCATGAAAGTTTGAAAGCTCATATCAATCTCAGAAACGTTCTGCCATCCAGCACGGTGTTTGACCCGTCAAATAGCCTGCGTAACTACTATATAGAAACGCAGCAAAAGCGCCAAACTTCGCCGCTGGCTTGTCATGAACTCGCATCCGCAATCGATTCGACTCTCTGATGAGCAAGCCGCACAAATCGGGGCGAAAATTTGGCAAAATCAATCGGGACACACGATTGAGGGTTTAACCGCTTGGAATATCGGTGAAGAGTTTGCTTCCCTCGGCATTGGACATTTTATCTGGTATCCAGCGGCTCGAAGGGGACCGTTCGAAGAGAGTTTTCCGCCGCTCCTGCGGTTTCTTGCGACCAACGGGATCCAGATTCCGGATTGGCTGAAGAACTCCGAATCGTGCCCGTGGCCGGATCGAAGCCGGTTTCTGGCCGAGCAGACCAGCCCGCGGATGGGAGAACTGAGATCTCTCCTGGCCGGTACCGTGCCACTGCAGGCAAGATTCGCGGCGGGCAGACTGGAAGCCGCATTGCCGAAAATGCTTCAGGCCGCGCAGCCAGCAGAAAGAGAGAAAGTTGGGAGAAATTTTTATCGCGTTGCCGCCGAGCCTTTGGGCCCTTTTGCACTGGTCGACTATGTAAACTTTAAAGGCGAGGGAACCCTTGAGAGCGAGAGGTATAAAGGAGAGGGGTGGGGTTTGCTCCAGGTTCTGGAAGCGATGCGCGAGGGTCCCGCCCTTGTAGAGTTTCAACGCGCCGCCGGGTCGGTTCTGAGTCGCCGAGTAAAAAACTCGCCTCCGGAGAGGATCGGCGAGTCGCGTTGGCTTCCGATTTGGAAAAACAGAATCAGGACTTACGCCGAATAATCAGTCAATTTTTGGCGGGGATAGAGCAACGATATCGATCGTGGCCTGAAGCCTCTTGCCGCACGCAAGCTCTATTTCGACTGGAAGGAGGAACGCGCGCTGTCATGAGCGCCGCGGCAGCAGCCGTGAGGAATTCCTGGAGCGGATCAAAGCGTGTTTCAAAACAAAATTCCTGAAACTCGAAGACCAGACTGTCTTTGTAATGGGCTGAATTCAAACTAAACAGAATCAAACGATGAGCAGTAGCAAGTGCGTCTTACCCCGAACTTACCACAGTGAAAGGGAGCACTGGATGGACGGATACCGCACTCTGGATCGTCATCATTGTTAGTTGATGCGGCTTCGCTTGGCTGGCGTTTTCAATCCTTTGAGCTCGGAGCGTTGATCATCTCGATTCGATCGGCTCACCAATCACGAATCACCATTCACCAACCTGTTCGACATATTCCCGCGTCCGCGGGACGACGTCGGATCACGTCTTAGCCTCTCACCTCTCACTTTTCACTTTTCACCAATCCCTCCCCTCTAACGCCTGCCCGGCCCGCTTCCTTTTATCGGAGAACGTTGCTATAGCGCGTGCTTTCACCGCAACAGCTCATCGCGGATGAACTTGATAGAGGCATAAAACTCGTAATCGGCGTTCGCCTTTTTAACAAAGCCGTGCCCTTCATTGGTTGCTAACAGAAACCAGACCGTCCGGCCGAGTTGTTTCAAGCCGTCGACCATTTGCCGGCCTTCGCTTGCTGGAACCCGCGGATCATTTTGTCCTGCCACGATAAAAATCGGCTTCGTAATTTCGCCGATATGATTCATTGGCGAAATCTTGAGCAGAAATTCGCGCATCTCCGGGATTCGTTCATCTCCATATTCGACCCGGCGCAGGTCGCGGCGGTAGGCCTCGGTGTGTTCGAGAAAAGTGACGAAGTTGGAGATGCCAACGATATCAATTGAGCACCGAATTCTGTCAGCATAATGAAAGGAACAAGCCAAAGTCATGTATCCGCCGTAGCTGGCGCCGATGATCATGATCCGATCCGAGTCGAGATCGGGACGGGTTTTGATCCAGTCAAGTAGCGCGCCGATGTCTTTCACCGAATCCTCGCGTTTCATCCCATTGTCGAGGTCAAGAAACGTTTTTCCGTATCCATCCGAACCACGGACGTTGGGGAAAATCACGGCTGCACCAAGTTCGTTGAGAAAGTAATTGTATCGCCCGAGAAAGGTCGGCCGGAACTGGTCCTCCGGTCCGCCATGAATCATGATAATGACTGGGAGCTTTTTATCGCCGAGAGGCTTCTCATAAAGGAATCCGGAAAGCGAGCGTCCATCAAAGGATGGCCAATGGATCTGTTCTGGCTTTACGAAGGTCGCGACGTTGATCCCTCCGGTTTCGCTTTCCGTCCAACGCTTGGTCTGCCCCGAGCTGACGTCGACAGTGAAAACATCGGCGGGCGCGTCGTGACTCGAAATAGTGAAGGCCAAGTCCCGGTTGTTATGATTCCAAGCGATCTTCTCGATGATGACGCCCTGGGGAATTTCATTCAACTGATGATAAGCGCGGGTATCGTTATCCAGAACGTAGAGTCTGCTAACGCCATCTTCATTGGTGACAAACGCCAGCCGGGATCCATCCGGCGATAGCGCAATGAGCTCAACGTTCCAGGGTATGTTCTCCGTGATTGGCGTTAGCTTTCGCGTCTCAAGATCAAACCAGGCAAGTCGCTGAAATTCTGCATCCGCGTCGGTCGTGACGTAAAGCCCCTTGCCTTCATGGCTGAAAACGGCATTGCCATAAGCAACCCTTTTACCGGGCGGGTTTAGTTGAGTCTTGGAGCCTGTGCTCGTGTCTACCAAGAAGAGATTCGTCTCATTGATCGAGATTTCCTGGCGGACGAGTAAGGTGCGATTGTCGTAAGACCAATCCGCCGGCTGCCAACCAGCGCTATCGGCTTCTGTGAGCAAATGGTCGGTTGCTGGATTCGCATCATCGATCAGGTAGAGGTCGGTGTCTTTGCCGTTTCGCCGTGTAGAGGTATATGCCAAGCGCCTTCCCTGATGGGACCAGAGGCCGTATTCGTTCCTCGACTTGCCGTCAGTCAATAAGGTGGTGTCACCGCTATCCAGATCGAACCGGTAAAATTGATAGAATTCATTTCCGCCGGTGTCTTTAGCAAAAACGAAATAGTTGGCTGGTTCTTCTGGGAAAGTCGCGCTCTCAATGCTGTCTGGGAAAAAAGTCAGTTGCTTCCGGTCGCCGCCGGGAAACTTAACAAGATGCACCTGACGGGTATCGGCGAATCGTGTCAGGATCAGCATCTGGTCTCCAGTGGAGGACCAGCTTGTAAAGACGGCTTGCCGGTTTTCGGTGTATCTGCCGGCCTTACTGGCGATCTCAGCCGGGATCGGAGGAACCCCATCCGTTCGCAGATTCTCATTTGGCTGAATGATCGCTTCCTCAGCGAGTCCGGTAGCAGGCAAAGCAATCCCAAGGATAAGGAGGATCAGGTTCATGCTAGTTCTAATTAGGAGCGAAGACAGCATTGCTGGAAAGCTAATTTTGCCATTTCCCTAGTGCTGCTCCCACGCTAGTCATTTTTTTGAAACCGATTTCATAGACCCCGGAAGCCCCAACCAGGAGAATGTGTTGCCGCCTTGGCTACGCGCTCGAAGTCACTTACGAATCACCAATTACGAATCACGCTTCACCGTACTTCTCCGCTCACCCGCTAGCGCTCCGCTCCGGTTTCAAAACAAAATTTCTGAAACTCGGATACTGGATTTCTTTTGTAATGGCTGAATGAAACTTCCATTGAGCAAACGTTTAGCCAGAGTCTGGCAAGACCTGCAAAACGAGCCGAAATGGAAGTATGAGGAGTTATCCCCTGCTCGATTGCTTGAAAGATTGAATCTTCTTGAATATCCGAGAGAAAACGATGAGTTCGCCCGTGCCAACTGGTTTTGGGATCGCCGGCCGCGT
>JAFAIO010000347.1 GCA_019236675.1 Verrucomicrobiota bacterium | reverse complement strand
CCTCACTGGCCCCTTTGTCCCTCGCGTTGATTAGGAGTAAAGCCCAACTCTGTCGCCACCAGCCTCCTCACACGTCCTAGCCGGCGCCTAATAGGGTGAATCAAAAGAGGATGACTTCGACTATCCCCAGATTCGCATAGAGTCCATGGATGCCTGAGGCATTCTCGATCAGCTCCCGGCGCCGCCTAAATTCATTTTCTAGATCGAGGTTTGACGATTTCAGAGTGACTCCCGACGAATTCAAAGCTCCCGCGATTTCTGACTCGATTAGCTTCAGGGGATGGCTATCGGGAGCGCGAGCAATTCCTGATAAGGTCGGTTTGCCACCAGAAAAACTAGTTTTAGACGTAAACTCATAATAAGTCATAGGTCAGCTAGAAATGGTCTATTTCCGAACCCGTTGTTAAAAGGTTCGTCTAAACCAGGAGACCAAAGGCTCGCGATACTAAAGCGTCGAATCGGGCTCACCGTGATTTGGTCCGCGGGCACAATGACTACCGTCTATTTTGGAAATCGTCCAGCACCTGTTGCAGCCGTTTTTCCGGCACGCCTTCTTCAACGTTCACCTTCACATAGGGCATTTCTGGATTATCCTGAGGTTGTGGTGGTTCGCTAACCACTATTCCCGTGCTCTCCAGATGCCGGAGAAACTGCGGCAAAAGGTCGTCTTTAACGTGGAAACAAGCGACGGATTCGTGGGTGGCAGGAAGTAAGACAATCTCTCCGGGTTTCATACAGTTCTAAGGTTCGGTAAGTAATCGACGGCGGATCGCTAACCGGACTTGCCTTGGGCTTCCAAGCCCCCAGGAGCAGACACTAATTTCGAAGTTGACGGCTTCCCCGTCGGGTGAATCCCGAGATTGTCTCCGGGGAGATCGGATGTAAGCCATAGGGAAGGAGATGCAGGTCCGAGAGTCCAGTCGATAGTTTTGGTGCTTTGAGATCCGTGCGTGGATCCCAAAGCGAACGCTTCTCGCTATGACAAACCCTGATGTACATGCGGAAGGTCCCGTCGCCCGTAGCTTAGAACAACAGACCGCGAAGCTTCCCTCCGATCTTTTCCTCTGGGCTGCGGTTGGTTCTATCCTTGCCTCGCTCATCCTTAAAGCGACCCCGTCATCACCAGCATTGCGGAGCCAGCTTGGCAATGACCGGGGACGCATACGCCAAAGCGGGTGGGATGCCGTTAACTCGTTCTTCGGAGGATGCCGCACTTTATCGCGCCGTAGTCGGGACTCGGAAGATTCCGGCACAGTTATCGGGTTCGCGTCTGGACATCAGCCCGAGTGTTGGGCAGAGCGGAAGGAGGATTGGCCGGCGCGCTGGGATCGTGGCGCGACCAAGCCGCTGCCGCGAGGCCCGTTTTGGTAGAATCCGCTGAATACGCCGAGGCACGGCTAGCGCGGCTTGGTTTCTGGTCGGCAACCTTCCCGGATACTCCAGCTCCATTCGACCTTGCGGAACCCCCCAAGTCGTCACTTCCGGAACACTCCGCTGAATTGCACCACATTGAAACAACTGCGTCGGAGGATCTGCATCCTCCGTTCGATTCCTCTAGAAACGCGCTTAACCCGAGTATTCAAACGACTGTCGGGTGATTTTCCCTTGCCCGCCACAATTTCGAATCCTTGTCCCCCAGACTCGGGAAGCGATCGTCCATGAAGCGTTCTATCGCCCGATCGGTTCCACCGGAATACTTCGACGCAAAGTATGTGGAAAAGCTGGATTACTGGGATTTCGAGACCAGTGCTTATGGGCGGCCAAATACGCCGATACCGTCCAGTCGATGCCCAAGGGACAATACCGAAACGCTTTTGAAATTGGTTGCTCGATTGGTGTCTTGACCGCTCAGCTCGCAAAGAGATGCAGCCAGCTGCTCGCGATCGACGTTGCCGATCAAGCTTTGGCCGCGGCCCAGGCCTGCTGTGCGGCTCTATCCAATGTCCAGATTGCGAAGATGCGTTTTCCCGCCGAACCACCGCTGAGTCGAACGCGCTTCGACCTCACGGTTGTTTCGGAGGTCGGTTACTATTGGTCTTGGGAAGATCTCGCCGCGGCGCAGGATGTCATCGAGGAGCGACTAGAAAGCAAGGGACATCTCATTTTAGTGCACTGGACACCGCCGGTTTCGGACTATCCATTGATCGGGGACGAGGTCCACGAAAGCTTTTTGCAGCGACCCTCTCTGAAATGGTTGCAGGGACACCGGGTCGACCGATATCGGCTTGATGTGCTCGAGAAAAAATCCTCGAAGGAACGCTGACTCACCTCTTCTTTCCTGGTTCGGTACGGCCGCCTCCCCTCATTATCGCGAAACCGCAGTATGGCCATGTTTTCCGTCGCTCGCGCCGCCGATCTTCAACCAGGCCAAATGCGCGTGGTCGAAATCTCTAATAAAAAAGTCTTGCTGCTTCATACCACCGATGGTCATTGGGGCGCTTACGACGCGGCGTGCCCGCATGCGGGTGGACCTCTTGAAAAGGGCGCTCTCTGTGGCACGCACCTGATTTGTCCGTGGCACAAGGGTTGTTTCTCCGCTTCTAATGGAGCTGTCTTGGAACCGCCATCTCTTGAGTCGCTTCGATCGTATTTCCTTGAGGTCTCAGAGGATGAGATTCGGATCGATCCTGACCGGACGAATCTAAAGAAAGACGCGCCTGACCGTCGAAAGATTAACTCCAAGTCGAACCAAACGTTTGTCGTCCTGGGTGCCGGTGCGGCCGGCACCGCCGCAGTCAGAGAGCTGCGTGCACTCGGATTTGCCGGGCGCCTCGTCATGATCAGTCGAGAACAACGCTCGCCTTATGACCGGACCCTGCTCAGCAAGATGTACCTTTCCGGTCAGATTGATTCAAGTCAATTGCCGTTACAGCCGAAGAGCTTGCTGTCCGACTGCCAGGTCGAATTTATCGTAGCCGAGATCCATTGCGTCGACTCGGCCAAGCACACCATCGGTTTCAAAAACGGCTTTCCCGCTTTGCACTACGACGAGTTACTAGTTGCGACCGGAGGAAAGCCGAAGCCTCTTCCTCTCCCCAACTCAAACTCACAGCCATTTGTCCTTCGCAACGTGGAAGACGCCGACCGCTTGATCGCGGCGGCGGAGGGAGCCAAGTCTGCCGTCATGATCGGCGCGAGTTTCATTTCGATGGAAGTTGCCTCCGCCTTGCTAGAGAGAGGCTTGGCCGTCACGATCATCAGCAGAGACAGGATCCCGCTGATTAAGCAACTAGGAGCGGAGATGGGCCAGCTAATCCTGGAAAAGCACGTAAAAAAAGGGATCCGATTTCTCCTGCAAGCTGACGTGCTTGAAATCTCCCATGATAGGTCCGCCTCAAACGTCAGGTTGAAGAACGGTCAGGAGCTGAAAGCCGACCTTGTGGTCACCGGTATTGGAATTGAGCCGGCAACAGAGTTTCTCAGGGACGTTCCGCGCAACGAGGATCAAAGTCTTTCGGTGGACGCTTTCATGAGAGTCTTGGGCGTTGATTCGATGTACGCCGCGGGCGATCTAGCCAACTTTCCGTTGCCAGGCAGCAACAATCAGCGCGCTCGAATCGAACATTGGCGGGTCGCTCAACAACAAGCCAAGACTGCGGCAGCCAACATGATGGGTCTTGAGCATCCGTACGAAAAAGTCCCCTATTTTTGGACTTATCATTATGGCGTTCGCTACGAATTCTTTGGACGGATTCCTGAGCATCGGAAGCTGTTGATTGAAGGTGATCTCGAGGCTCCCAATTTTGTCGCGGCTTATGTTGCTAATGGCAGATGCGACGCATTTTTCGCTGCTAACCGGGAGAGTGAAACGGCAAGCCTTCTTGACTATATGCAACGGAAAGGATCGCCATCTATGGAGACTTTTAAGGCGATCTTGAACGTGGCCTAGGTCGATGGGGCGCTGGCCCAAAGGAGTGAGCCTCCGAAAGAAGCCTCCAAAGCGTCGCTACAATTAAAAAACCTAGCCGATCGACGTCCGGACCCGCAAGCGACGGTAAGACAGAAGTCCAAAGGCGATAAGCCCAATCATCCCCCAAACAAGCACCCGCTTTGTGATAAGCCGAGCGTTTGGGGCAGCCCATTTCGTCACCGGGTCAGGTAAAGCCCGCAACATGTCCGCTCGCAAAAAGAACTCTGATTTGTCGTCTAGATGAATATCTGGACGCAATAACGCGAGAGCGGGATCGCCGACACGTAATCCAAAACCAATGGCACGAGCAGTTGGGCTATCCGCGAACATGCGTCTTTTGCCGAAAGCCCGTTCCACCATTGTGGTGCAATCTTCGTCGAAGAAAGGGCGGACCGAAATCGCGTTAAGGAAGTTGATTGTTTCCTTCACGATCTCATCGTCAATCCCACGAAATGCTGTCGCCGGAACCGTAACATCCCATCCCCCGCGATCCCGGGCACGAAATGTTTCCGCCGGCGTCCAGTTCAACCCGTCAACGAAATCCTCGAACGGAGTTCCCACCAACTGCTCGACTACAAATTCCCGCCCGTCTTCGATTAGCACGTGGATTCCGACATGCATCGCCAAAGAAGGATTATCGGGAGAACGCCCTAGCCCCGCGAGCCGGCGATCTAGCATCTCCACCGGCCGAATGATCCAGGAACCCAAGACGCTTTTCTGGTCGCTTTGGAAGATGATTCCCAATAACTTTCGAACCTGCCCTGGGCGTCTCGGGCTGGAACGTGGCAGGTCTTTCAGCTTCGCAATCGTCTCAGTCACGGCAGATGTTTATCACCAGGGTTTTCGAAACGCCAACAGGACAACCCAATCAAGGGGGACAATTCGATATCGCGCTATCGACACATTGTGGCGGAGATTCCGGATTCACTAACCGATTGGAAAGCTGCATTTCTGTCAGAAGGGCGTGGCCAACAATTGTTGCCAAGGAGGTATCCGCGGCCCCTGTCCGATCCTAATGAAACCCGACTGCCGGGACAGTCGCGTTGGATCGGCGATAACCCACCGATGAAACTAGAGTGTGTCTGTCCAGGCAGTGGTGACAGCATTTCATCTGGAGCCGTGGGCGTATCAAAGGAGAGGATCGCAGTTCCAATCTTTCTTGAGAGCAGAATGCGCCTCATGATCTTCAGTGAAAACTTTTGGCTCATCAAAAACGCAACGTTAGATTCGAAAAGCTGATCCTGTTCCAATTCTTCAATATCTCCCATGAAGTCAACGCTGACCTCACCTACGTAGAAAGCGCTGCCCTTAAATTCGCGTTGAACCATCGCTGAAAGCTCTTTTAACGAACCTCCTGGCTTTCGCTCTCCGATGTAAAAAAACGGTACATGGTAGCCGCTCTCTCCGATTTATAAACAAAGAAAGCGGTCAAGCAGGAGAACCAAGCCAGGCCAGTGCCGGTTCGGCCCCCCGCGGTTTAGTGAAGTCGGAAAAGTCTTTCGAAATGACCTCATAACGACCCTTTCGACGCTCGTAACTGGTTCGACGTTAGACTGGCTATCGATTCTACGCCCTTGCTTCGGATGGCGCATCACATGTTTTTCAGAATTTCGACAATGGGATGAGGCATTCTTCTTGGAATGCTAAGGATGTCCCTATTGCCTTTGGTCGGGCCGGTCCAACCCTGAAAAAGGGGCGAGCTTGTTTAACAACCAGGCTCATTGCGGACATCCTGGTTAGCGCGTCATCATACATCCAATGTTCGGGATCCTGCGAAACGTCTGATGAAGGCACGTGGGCGCTCGGGGTCGATCTGCAAATCAACCTGCCTGACCAACTCAGTAGTTTTTCCTCGACCGGAACGCAAAAGATGAGAGCAGCTATTACATCTCATAATTGGAAAACGGTCATAACACCTCCAATTCTGCTCCTGTTGGCGATCGTGGCACCTTTAGGTATCACGGCAGCAGAAAAAGCTCCTCCAGTTGGTTTGTGGAAAAATGAAGATGCTAAGATCGAAATCTTTAACGACGGCGGGTAGTTGAATGGTAGAATTGCGGCCCTCAACGAGAAATACACAAAAGATGGTCAGCAAAAAACGGATATCCATAATCCAGATCCAGCCAAGCGAGAGCGTCCGCTGATTGGACTGGTCGTTATGAAGGGAATTAGCCCGGATGGTTCTGGGAAATGGGATGGCGGCACAGGTTACGACCATAGGACAGGGAACACCTATTCGGTTAGCCTTGAATATCACGGCGGCAACAGCTTGAAAGTAAAAGGTTATCTAGACGTTTCATTGATTGGCACAACAGAGATTTGGACGAAAGCGGAGTGAGTCGGAGAGTCTCAGGGCCTTCAAACTTCGAAAAAAGTGAGGTTTTTCGTCACACTCGTATGGAGCATCAATCCCAACAGCCATCTCCAGAATACGGGAGAAAGAGGCAGCAGTCGATTTTTGCGCGCGGCCTTGGATACATGGTGCCGCGAGTTCCTGCGGATTTCTCGGCTCTGGAAGAACGCGCACGTCGGGCGATGACAAAACGGGGGTTCGCTTATGCCGCGGGCGCTGCGGGGAATGAGCGAACCATGGCTGCGAATCGCGAGGCATTTGATCGTTGGAGGATTATTCAAAGGATGCTTCGCGACGTATCCCGGCGTGATCTATCACTCACTCTTTTTGGCGAACGCTTGCCGACGCCCCTGATTCTAGCGCCGGTCGGCGTCCTGGAAATGGCTCATGCTCAGGCTGACCTTGCAGCAGCCCGGGCAGCCGCGGCAGAACAAGTCCCCTTTATTTTTTCCAACCAGGCTTCAGTGCCGATGGAAACGTGCGCTGCCGCGATGGGTGACGGAATACGGTGGTTCCAGCTCTACTGGAGTACGGACGATCGGTTAGTGATCAGCTTTCTCCGCCGGGCGGAAGCTTGTGATTGCCGAGCGCTTGTCGTAACGCTGGATACGCCGCTTCTGGGTTGGCGGCCTAGAGATCTTGACCTTGGCTCTTTGCCATTTCTTCATGGAATGGGTATCGCTCAGTACACAAGTGATCCGGTTTTTTGCGAAGGACTAGCTCGGCCTCGAACCCAACCCACAACTGATGCGATCAAACCTCCGAATAATTTCTTTTATTTTGGGGCGACGCGGCAACAAATTCGCCGCTACCCAGGCTCGCTTCTTTCTAAGCTTCTTTCCCGCGCTCCCATGGCGGCCGTTCCGAAATTTCTTGATATCTATTCGCGGGCCTCTTTGACCTGGAAAGATCTAGCATGGCTTCGCGAGCGGACCCACTTACCGATTCTTCTGAAGGGCATCGTTTCGCCCGAAGACGCGCGCCTCGCCATTGAGCACGGCGTGGACGGGATCATCGTCTCCAACCACGGTGGTCGTCAGGTTGACGGTGCGATCGCTGCTATCGACGCATTGCCAGAAGTCGTAAAGCTTGCCAACGGCCGGCTGCCAATCCTTTTTGACAGCGGGATTCGGGGCGGTTCTGATATGTTCAAAGCGCTCGCGCTTGGAGCCTCAGCGATCTGTCTCGGGCGTCCGTACGTCTACGGTCTAGCCATTGCCGGAGAACACGGTGTTCGCGAGGTGATCCAAAACATCCTGGCGGAATTTGACCTGACCATGGCCCTTGCCGGGTGCGCGACGTTGGAAGATGTCGCTGGCGCTGCTCTGGAAAGAGTCGTGTAGATGGTTATCCAACTGCCTTCCGTTTTGCGATCAAAGTGCGCGATCCTCTTCTGGAGTTGGGTGAGCAAGAAACGGCGATCTAGCGACTTGGATCGCTCTTGAATACAGTCGCCGAATACCCGACTACTTTAAGCCGCTCGTCAAAATGAATCGCAGGAGCACTTTGACCAGCGTACTGAGGATCCTCCGATGAAAAGATGATTTCCCAGGTGCGGTCCGGGGGCGCGGCCAAAAGCGGGATAGGCGCGGGCGAGATCACCCGATCTCGATCAAAATTGATCATCAGGAGCCGGTCATCGCCAGATTCAAGCCCGAAATATCGGAGTATCAACAAATGAGGCCCATAAACTGCACCATCCAGGAAGTGTCTTTGCCGGCCATTGATTACCGGGTCGGATCGACGAAGAGCAATGAGGTGTTTGTGCAGCAAATAAACCGGCTCATGGGTCTGCAGATTTTGAAAATTTAATTTACATTGCTCGAACGTCGATTGGTCTCCCGGGTTTGGCAGATGTTGCGCTACCTCGGGCGAAGACAAGCTCGGGAATTGCTTGAGAAACTCGGCTCGTCCTTCCGCTACCTTGACTGCTATCTCCGGTGGCTGATCCGCAAAGTAGAGGAAGGGGGTGGAAGCTGCGAATTCTTCACCCTGGAAAAGCATCGGCGTCCAAGGGCCAAGCAAGAGCAACGTGGTCATGGCTCTTACCGCCCCTGCTCCGGCCAAGGTATGGATGCGATGACCGGCAAGCGAATTCGCTACTTGGTCATGGTTTTGGATGAAATTTACGAAATGCTCGTGAGATAAACCTACCGCCCAGGTGCCACGACTCTTTTTTTGCCAGGCGTAATATTGCCCCTGGTAAAGAAAACCCCATTTCGCCGCAGACAGAAATTCCTGTGCATAGCCCTGATAATCACAATAGTAAGCTTCAGCTCGCCCGGTCAGGGCAACGATCGCCGAATGATGAAAATCATCATTCCAGATAGAATCCAAACCGTAACCCTTTTTTTCCAGAGACTGCACCAGTTTTACGCATTGAGGCTCATTTTCAGCCACGAGGTAAAGCCGGCGATCTCCCGCAATGTCCCTGGCAGCCGCGGAAATCTCGGCGAGGACATGCCGGGGAGAGGAGTCGAAAATCTGCTGAGTGGCATCGAACCTGAATCCGTCAAAATGAAACTCGCGTATCCAGTACTTGGCATTCTCTACAAAGAATTCTCTCACCGGTCCGGAACTTGGCCCGTCAAAGTTGAAAGGCTTCCCCCAGTCCGTCTGATATCGATCGGTGAAATAGCTAGGGGAAAAAAACGGAAGGTAATTGCCATCCTCGCCGACGTGGTTATAGACAACATCTAAGATAACGGCCAGACCGGCTTGGTGACACTGATCGATGAAACTTTTCGCTTCGTTGGGTTCACCGTAAAATCCGTAAGGCGCGAATAAACAGACACCATCATATCCCCATCCGAATTTGCCGGTGAACTCCGCGATGGGCATAATCTCGACCACATCAATGCCTAAGTCTTTCAAATAAGAAATCCGTTCACGCGCAGCGGCCCAGGTAGCCGCCTGAGTAAAGGTGCCGAGATGCATCTCATACACAACATGGCTTTCCAGAGAAACGCCGTCCCAGTCCTTATCGTGCCAGATGTAGCTCTCGGGATCGATAATGACGGACGGCCCATGCGGACCACCGTATTGAGCACGGGCCGCCGGATCAGGAAACAGGCGATCGTCGATAATGAATTTGTAGAAATCGCCGGGTTTGGCCTCAGGGACATAGCCGGAAAAATATTGATTTCCCTCCGCACTTAGGAGTGTCTGCACTGGGCTATTCGTTACCTCAGAGTCACCGCTGACCCGAACTCGAACCACAGACGAAGTTGTCGACCAAACCCGAAAATGCACGCCGCCGCCTTTTTGTACCTCGGCGCCAATCGGCATACGTCGATAATATTCCATTGT
>JAFAIO010000025.1 GCA_019236675.1 Verrucomicrobiota bacterium | reverse complement strand
TTCGAATGCTGGTACCGATCTGTCTGTTGCTGGTACCGATTATTCTCCTGTTCAAAAAGGCGAAAGGTCCAGCCCCGGCCGGAGCCGGGGGCCATTGGCCAGGCTGTAAATGTGGGGTCACGACCAGGGGGAGCGGGGCATCGCCTTAGCATCCAGCGATGCTCCGCTCCGAACTCGGGTACCGTGCATTTGTAATCGACCTCCCGGCCGCAACCGGTTAAACAGTTCACCGTTCGCTGTTCCCGGTTGGTGGCTTCTCGTCAAGAGCGACGATCCTCATCTTGGGATTGGGAACTGCGAACGGCAAACCGCGAACCGTGAACTCCAAACCGTTATGGAAGAACCTGAGGTTCCAACTGAACATCTCCACGAACACATCCATGAGCATGCTGAGCATAGCACCGAACGTTGGATCCTGGGGGTGGCGTTAAGTTCTGCTCTTTTGGCGGCATTCGCCGCGGTGGCATCTTTACTAGCTGGACACAATGCTAACGAAGCAGTGATCGCGCAGATCGGGTCGTCAGACCAGTGGAGCTACTACCAGTCGAAGAGCATCAAGGAAGCGCAATTGGCTGGAAAGATCGATATCTTGGCCTCGCTGGACAAGCCGGCGGCTGATGCCGATAAGGGCAAGCTCGCGCAATATGAAAAAGAAAAGGAAGACATCCGTAAGGATGCCGAGCGTTTAGAAAAAGAGTCGCGGAATCTTTTGCGAACTCACGAAGCGCTAGCGGTGAGCGTGACCCTGTTCCAAATCGCCATCGCGGTTGGAGCAATCTCGGTTTTAATCAAGCGGAAAGCTTTCTGGTCGGTCAGCTTGGTGGCCGGGTTGATCGGAGTCGGCTTTTTCTTACAAGCGCTGCTCTTCGTGCACTGAGGGACCAGCACCTAGCCTCCATTGAAGAGTCTCAGGATGTTGAGGCGGATGATGGAACCGACGTGAACGTCGCCTGGAACGGACACACCCGCCTGGAGGGGAGCCGCTTTGGCGCGTGGCATAAAGACCTTGCACCTTTCCCCGCAACGCGGGTACTACCAAGACACGTTTTAAACGGGCGGCTCCCGCGAATTACCGAGCGCGTTGTTCTTGCCCAGCGTCTCCGTCCGCAACGGGCATCGATTCCCGCGTAGCCGATAAAGCTGCCATACGCTGGGTCGATTCCAGGGGCCGCCTGCTTCGTACTATTTGAGGGCCGGTCCAGCTCCGTGGCGAATTTCGCCGGCTCGTTGCAGTGCGCGGCTACCCTCGAGGCGCTGTGTCCTTTTCCGGCATGGTCTCGAAAGAAAAAATATAGGCACCTACAACTTCTAACCGATCCTGAACTGCCGGTGCAGCCGCCAAAGTACCACTAACAAGAACACTACAGTGAATCCGTTAATAATGATCGAGTTAAAAACGAAGATACTGACGGTTTGACCGAAAAACAGCTTTTCTGGACCGAAGAATACGTTGCGCTGCTTCGACGTGTAGTCTCGCTGCTTCATCTCGGCATCCACCAGCATGTCGGAAATCTTCTTGTTTTGGAAAAGCTGTTCCGCGGTGACAACATTTCCTTGCCGATTAAAGCTATTTTCATCTAGCGACTTGCCGGCTATGATCTGATCGATGAGATGGAGCCGCCGGTCCACCTCGCCAGAGTTTTTTCCTCCGAGCCCGGAGAGGATAGCCAAAGTCTCTTTCAAGTCTTCAAGCCGATCTTCTTCGTTGCTAGTAAGTTTTGGCGTATGGGCCAGAGCATCGATCTTGGAGCTAAGCAAATCTTGGCGCCTGGTGAACGGATTCATTTTCGCCTGAGCGTCCACCAGCGCTTCATAAGACCAACGCATGGGAATCAGTTCGCAAATCAGTGGCACTTCGACATTCTGACCCTTCACTTTACCGCCAGTTACCGCGTTTTGCGCCATCCGGTCTCGCGTCAGTGCGTAGATGAAATCTAGATTGCGATTCATCTCCTCGTACTTGATCAATGCTCCTCCCAGAATGATCTGCGGGATCAAAACCAGTGGAACGATGTTGGCTGCGGTTTTTGCATCGTCAACCAAGGCCGAAATTAAAAGTCCGCCTGCTACCCCGCTGACCGCCGTTGTCCCGATAAACCAGAGATAGGGCCAGAACATGCCGCGGATTTCGAGAATCGTGTTCCCGATCGCGATAAAAAGTGCGGATTGGATAACCGCGAAGAGCGATAACGTAATAAACTTGGAAACGACGTAGTACGGTAAATGGATATTAAGGTTCCGTTCTCGCTGAAGAATCGTCCGGTCCCTAATAATATCGTCGGCGCTGTTGGTCAGCCCTAAAAACATGGCCACCACTAGCGATAAGAAGAGGTAGGTCGGGATATGGAAAGCATGCTCAAAGTCATAACGTGTATTCTCGGCGTACCTCAGTACGAATCCGATCAAAGCACTTAAAAGTGGGGCCTCGAAGATTGTGGTCCAAAGATTTGCGCGGTTCCTTAACTTGCTGATGAAGGCACGCTTAAAAATGGTCCGGAATTTGACCCATTCGTCTCGCCACCTGACCGGTTGGCGTTTAGCGGATGGAATCGGAGGTGCGGTTGCGCCTGGCTGGACGACCGAGACCTGTCGCATCTCCTGGATTAACCGGAACGATTCATATTTGTCCCGCCAGTAATCCGGCGAGTAACGCCGGGAAGCAACCAACTGGCCTCTGACGTTCTCTTCATAGATGACGTCACCACTTAGGTCCCGGAGAGGGGTTTCCAGTACGTCAAATATGAATTCCGGACGCGTAGTACCGCAGGCTGGACATCCTCCGAGTTCAGTCCCGAAGTGCTGTTGATGCTCCACCGAAGCGAAATACTGAAGCATCTCTTGCGGTGTCCCGAAGAAAACCAGACGTCCACCTTTATCCAGCAACACCGCTTTGCTGAACATCTGAAAGATCTTTGATGTCGGTGTATGGATCGTGACCAACACGATCTTGTTGTGAGCAAGCCCTCGGATAATTTCGATCACGTGCTCCGAGTCTTTCGAGGACAACCCGGATGTCGGTTCGTCGAAAAGGAAGACGTCGGCCGAGCTGATCATATCGAGGCCAATGTTCAGCCGCTTTCTTTCCCCACCGCTCAGATACTTTTTCACTGAGCTGCCGACGAGGCTGTCACGCCGTTCCGATAGTCCTAGTTCGATCAGCTTGCCGTCTACCCGGCGCAGGCGGTCCTTAGTTGAGAGATGGGGGGACCGAATAGCCGCGGCGTAATCGAGATTCTCCAAAATAGTCAGATGCTCATCGAAAGCATCATCTTGAGGAATGTACGCGACATACTCGCGGAGAGCCTCAACCTGGTTGTAAAGAGATTGGCCGTTGAGCAATACCGATCCGCTAGTAGGTGCAAGCTGGCCGCAGATGGTCTTGAGTAATGTGCTCTTGCCGCACCCGCTGGCGCCCATCACACACACCATCTCGCCCCGATTGGCGGAAAACGAGATACCATCGAGAGCTGTTTCTCCATTTCGAAAACGGAGGGAAACATCCTGCACCTCCAGGCGGCGAATGATGTTCCGTTCCTCCTCGATGATACGCTCCGAGAAATTGCATCGCAGTACTTGGCCCGCATCGATCCGAATAATGTCTCCATCAGTCAGTTGTGCTGAACCCCGCACGATTGTTTCACCAACCATTACAGGGCGGTCTGCTTGCAGAACCTCCAAAGTGCCGACCAATTGATCGTAATCGCAAGAAATCTTCAGCAGGACTTCGCCCACCGTCCCTGGGCTGAGCAAAATATCGTCAGATTCAAGCAGCGAGGCGTTGTTAGACACCAAATAGACCGACTTGGAAGCTTTTAGCTGGAATCGGCCGCCCATGGCTCTCGCTCGCCGGCGGAGATCGGACAAAAGCAGTTCACTGGAGTTTTCGAAGACGATCCGATCTTCCAATGCCCCGGTCACCGTTCTACCAGCCTCGAGAGGCGAGCCGTTGAGTGTTGCCTCGACTTTCTTCAGAGCGAAGACCTGAACCTTGAGCCCGAACTGAACTTCCAAGCAACTGTCGCGAGTCCTGGCCTTCTCTAGAACAACTTCATCGTTCTGGTTTACTGTTACGAAAATCCGCGGAAGCGAGACGTTCTTTTTCGCGTTGAAATAGAACAGGAGGTCCTGATGGCTAATGACCTGTTCCCCGACAATGATCCGTTGACCAGGATAAATCCGG
>JAFAIO010000222.1 GCA_019236675.1 Verrucomicrobiota bacterium | reverse complement strand
GAATCATCGGTCAATCCTGTCTTTATCAATTGATCGTAGGCCGCTTGCACTCTTTCGCTCATGGCAGGCTTCCCCGCCACAGCCGACGCCAGCTCCTGCGCCTTGTGGTGATCGGTCGTGATCTGGCCATCACCATACATATCAGCGGCAAATGCCACGTAACCGAGCTTGGCCAGAGCATCAGCCCGACCCTTCACGAAATCGTTGAGCCCCCACCATTCCGGGAACACTAGCACTCCTGGGGCCTTTTTATCGCTCGTCACGGAATCATCGTAAGCCAGATAGCCATGCAGCTCCGTATCACCTTGCCGGTAAGAGACTGTTTTCGTCACCAGGCTTGCCTGCACCTGTGTGAGCATCGCAGCGACAAACAACGCGAGGCACAAACTTTTCATAGTGCCGCCTAATCAGGCTTAGAGACTTGGTCAAGGCAGTTTTTTAGGATACCGCTCCTTCCCTCGTGAACCTACCTCGTCCTCGTAATCGTCGTCGTCCTCGTCCTCGATGGGGTTGGCTAGCGTTCTTACCGAGTCCGACCACCCATCGCCTCGAGGGGAGCCGCTTTGGCGCGTGTCCCGCCACCCTCGCAACCTTCGCCTCAAATCTCATCCCGCCGAACACTCGTGAAAACAAGCGGCTCTCGGGAACGTCTCAACGCAATGCATTCGCGCTTGACCTCCGAACTCGTTTACACCCCGGTCATAGAGCTGCATCGCCAGGGCTTATTCGCGGGAGCCGCCTGTTTTCTCGCGCTTCGGCCGTATTAACGTTGAAACGAAATTCGCGGGGTCGACTGGCACATGCCAAAGCGACTCCCCTCCAGGCACTGGGAAAAAAATGCCTCTCGTCGACGTGCCAAGCTTTTAGAGGACGAGGACGATTACGAACGATCCCCTACGAAGACACAAGCCCGGAAGCCAAATTGATCGCAAGGGCCAATATGATCGTGTTGAACAGAAACGAGAGCAGCGCGTGAACCAGTGATAGGCGCCGGATCCGATTCGATGTGATCGCTACATCCGACACCTGAAACGTCATACCGATCACAAATGAGAAGTAAGCAAAGTCGAGGAAATCAGGTTCGTCACAGCCCGGAAAGTTGAGCCCGTCCCCTCGTTCTCCGCCCTCGTCAATCTGCCCATAGAAAGCGTGAGCGTAGTGCATCGCAAAAATCGTGTGGATCAAGAACCACGAGCAGATCACCGTCACCGCTGCGAGCGCGACGTGTTGAACTAACCGAGTGCCAGGTACGTTTTTTGCCGTCCCCAGCAAATACGCAACCGCAAATAAACTTCCGCATGCTCCCAAAAGCACTGTGGTGAAAATAATCGAGCGGCTCGTGTCTTGAAGCTTAGCGTTTGCGACAGCCGCTTTTGCGTCCGCCAAGATGATCCGTGACCAAGCCAACAGAATCCCGGTCAGCGCAAATGCGTTCCAAGTCAGAATGACCCGGAACGGGAGGTGCTCCACGCTAAATGAGGCCAGAAACACGATGAAAGCCACGGACAGAGCAGTCAGGGCTCGCTGATGCGCATCAAGATTACTCAGCAGTTTCAACATTTTGGTCGAGGAACCTTTTCTTATCCCTGAGGGATGTGGCCGCAGCAATAAGATTCCACAGTTGGCCTTCGCGGGTCGGATGGAACGCCTCAGACTGATGGGTCGCGCAACATAAGTCCCATGAGTCCCATAGAGCTTGTCGTGCCGCAGGACATTCGGCGAGCTCAGTCGAGTCGCTGCGAATCCCATTCGTTAGCAGCGCGGCCAGTCGGTATCCTGTTTTTTCTCGTTCATGTCCTGAAACGTGTTCACTCCCAGATTGTTACAAAATTGTAACCTGATCAGCGTTGTCCACCTCGCTGTTACTCGGGTCTGATCGCCACCGGTCAACCCCTCAGCATCCATGAATCTATTTGGCGAAACCCTACCCATGGCCACGGCGCTTTTCCTGATCCTGGCCTTGTTAATGGCTTTGAGCTTCGAGTTTGTTAACGGTTTCCACGATACCGCTAACGCGGTCGCGACTGTTATCTACACGCACTCTTTGCCGCCCGTCGTAGCCGTCGTCTGGTCCGGTCTTTGGAATCTGTTCGGCGTCCTTGTTTCGAGCGGAGCAGTCGCTTTCTCGATCCTCGCGCTGCTACCGGTGGAGCTGGTGCTAAATGTTGGCTCTGGCGCCGGATTCGCCATGGTCTTTGCCTTGCTGATTTCCGCCATCATCTGGAACGTCGGCACCTGGTATCTCGGTTTGCCCGCTTCCAGCTCCCACACGCTCATCGGGTCGATTATGGGTGTGGGCTTGGCAAACGCCTGGATAAATTCGCCCGGCCATAACTTCGGGGAAGGCGTGAACTGGGCGAAAGCCAATGAAGTATTCACGACTCTATTGGTTTCCCCGATCGTGGGCTTCATTTGTGCGGCGATTCTTCTTTTAATCGTTAAGCTTTTGGTGCGTAGACCGGAGTTGTTTCAACCTGCTGATGCTAAGAAGTCTCCTCCCTGGTGGATTCGCGGGATTTTGATTCTCACTTGCACCGGCGTCAGCTACGCGCACGGATCAAACGACGGCCAAAAAGGCATGGGGTTGATCATGCTCATCCTAGTGGGGATTGTGCCTGCCGTCTTCGCCTTGAACCTTAGTTTGGACCCGAAAACAATCGCCGGAATTGAACAGGGAGAAGGAAATGTCGCCGCTATTGTTGCGAAGTATGTTAAAGATCGCCCGGCCGATCAGAAAGAGGCTGAGACCGAACTTTCTGCATTTCTAAAAACCACCGGTAAGGTGACCGACAAAACATTCGGTGCGCTCGTAGTAACCCTTGAAGAATTTGAAGCCAATCTGGAGGGTAAGAAGACATTCGAGGAGTTGGGAAAAGCTGTCCGGGCCGGCGTTCGAACCGACATCTACCTTACTCAAAACACGATTGCGAAGCTGCTGAAAACGCACGCGATAACGGACGAAGCTGACGTCGCCACGCTCAAGCAATTCTCTGGCAGTCTAAATTCGGCCACGAACTTTATTCCTCCCTGGGTTAAGGTAGCCGTCGCGTTTGCACTCGGTTGCGGCACCATGATCGGCTGGAAACGAATCGTAGTGACGGTCGGTGAAAAGATCGGCAAGACGCATTTGAGCTATGCACAAGGCGCTTCTGCGGAACTCGTCGCGATGGCAACAATTTTCGCCGCCGATAACTTCGGGCTACCAGTCAGCACGACGCACGTTTTGTCCTCCGGTATCGCCGGCACGATGGCGGCTAACGGGTCCGGCCTGCAATTGTCGACTCTCCGTAATATCGCCCTAGCGTGGCTTCTGACTCTGCCAGTCTGTGTATTGCTAGGAGCCGCGACGTTCTCAGCCGGACTATTTGTTGTGTTCAACGTGCTCGGCTGGAAGTAGGCGCTCCCTTAGCCGAAACGGCGAAGGGGCGAATGGGCGATACGGCGAAAAGGGCGATTGGACTGGTAGGGCGAAAGTCTCGGCGCGCTGCTGGTGGACCATTCGGGCAGCGTTTACTCGCGCCGGATTTGAGGCGTGTCTTGGGGGAAGCCACCTCACCGGCTTTCGATCGTCCCGACAACGTTTTATTTTGCACCTCAAGGCCTGCAGGAATGGCTCAGATCCAGCGCGTAGACATCCATGTAGGAAGTAAAGTCAGCGGCGCGCCGAGATTTTCGCCCTACCAGCCCTTCGCCGCGTGGCCGTTTCGCC
>JAFAIO010000203.1 GCA_019236675.1 Verrucomicrobiota bacterium | reverse complement strand
GGACGGATCGAAAACGCGCCCGGCTGAAATATCTGATCGAGGAAAAGGGGATTGAGTGGTTCGGCCAGGAGGTACAGGCTCGATTGCCGTTCGCCCTCCAGGCTCCGAAGGAGGTTCGGTGGGATACGGTTAGCGATATCTTGGGCTGGCATCAGCAGGGCGATGGAAAACTGTTTTGCGGGCTCTGGATCCAGGAGGGGAGGATTCAGGATGCCGAAGGAGTGAACACTCGGAGCGCCTTTGCTAAGATTGCGCAAGAGTTCGGGTTTCCAGTTCGATTGACCACCAATTGTAACTTATTTTTTTACAATATCGATCCCGCGCAAAAGCTAGCGGTTGATAAGATATTGATCGAGCACGGGGTTCAGCGCCCGGAAGATCTGACTCCAGTCCGGCAGCTGGCGCAGGCTTGTGTTGGATTGCCGACCTGCGGTTTAGCTTTAGCCGAAAGCGAAAGAGCTTTCCCAGGTGTTCTGGACAAAATCGAAGAGGTTATGGCTGACCTCGGGCTCTCGGAAGAACCGATTTTGATCCGCATGACCGGCTGCCCAAATGGCTGTGCCCGCCCTTACAATGCAGATATTGCGTTCGTCGGCCGAGGACCGGGTAAATACGCCTTCTACGTAGGCGGCTCGCTTACGGGTGAGCGGTTGGTCGGCCTGCAACAGAAGTCACTTCCCATCGCGGAAATTCCGGACCGTGTGCGTGAGCTTCTCGAAGAATTCGTTCGCGACCGGTATCAGGGGGAAACCTTCAGCGATTATTGGGGAAGAACCCATGTCAACGGCCCAAGCCCCAAGCCCGAGCAGTTCCATATCGAAGCGCCGCCCGCAGGCGAGTTGGTAGCAGCGGGCGAGTAGGGGCGCGAGGTCGCGACACGGCCCGGTAGGGCGAAAATCTCGGCGCGCCCCGGATGAGCCACCTAGATGCCGTGTCTCCGCGTCGGATTTGAGCCGTACGGCGTGTGGTTAGCATTGGCTCCGGACCCGACGAGCTGTTTCAGCGGGGTACATTGGTGGGGGTGAATTGAGGTACGGTTTGGGAAGCATGGCGTCATCACAAAAGTCACCCGCGTCCCAAACGGCTCAAATCCGGCGCTGGAGAAATTTCATCGAGGTGGCTTGCCCACGGCGCGCCGAGATTTTCGCCCTACCGGGCCCATCCGCTGCCTTGCCCCTTCGCCGTATCGCCGCCTCGCCCCACCAAAGATGGCCCCGTCCCATTTGACATCCTCCGCCCGCACTCGTAAGGGCAAACTCAATGGGAAAACAATCCAACAAAGTCGAAAAACGCCGTCGTCGTCGCGATTATCTGCAGAGAAAGAAAAACGCCGCCAAAGCCGCTAAGCGCTAAAACCGGATTTCACCACGAAGGCACAGAGCGCACCAAGAAAGGGTAAGTGCTTCCGGTTTTCTGGCTTAGTGTTCTCTCTGTCTTTGTGGTGAATTTTTTTTCTTATGTCTAGACCGGTAATTCTAATCATCCGTGATGGTTGGGGGATTAATCCTCACGGTAAAGAGGGCGCCGTAGCGGACGGGAATGCGACTTTGCTGGCACGAACCCCATTTCACGACCATCTCTATCAGACGTACCCGATGAGTCGTTTAAGCGCCAGCGGGATGGACGTCGGACTACCCGCAGGGCAAATGGGTAACTCGGAGGTTGGCCATCTGAACCTTGGCGCCGGTCGGATCGTGTATCAGGATCTGACCCGGATTAATAAGGCAATTTCTGAGGGAGAACTGGACCGGAATCCGGTTTTGGCAGAAGCATTCTCTAAAGCGACACAGTCACGGTTGCATTTCCTGGGATTGGTTTCGGATGGAGGGGTTCATAGTCATCAGGATCACTTGATCGCCTTAGTACAGGCTGCTGCTCGAGCCGGGGTGAAAGACATCCTCGTTCATGCGATCACCGACGGCCGCGATACTTCGCCGACCGGAGGAGCTGATTACCTCGCCACCGTTCATAAAAATATCCAGGACACGGGCGCCAAAATCGCGACCGTGGTCGGCCGCTATTTCGCGATGGATCGCGATAAACGTTGGGACCGGACCAAACTCGCGTGGGATGCCATAGTTTGGGGGAAAGGCGAAGTCACGCATTCGGACCTGGAAACAGCCGTTCGCAAACGGTATGACGCGGATGAAACCGACGAATTTCTGAAGCCGTTGATTTTCGATCTACCGGACCAGCAACGGGTCCGGAACGGTGATGTGGTGTTCTTCTTTAATTTTCGTGCAGATCGGGCTCGTCAGCTGTCCCGCGCTTTTCTCTTCCCCGATTTCAACGACTTCGATCGAGGCGCCTATGTCCAAGTGCATTACGTGACGTTAACAGAGTACGATGAGACCTATCAATGCCCGGTGGTTTTTCGTCCGCAATCACTGAGCGAGATTCTGGGAAAGGTTGTGAGCGACGCCGGCAAACGGCAATTGCGGATCGCCGAGACCGAGAAATATCCTCACGTCACGTACTTTTTTAATGGTGGTGAGGAGACACCGTTCGCAGGGGAAGACCGAGTGATAATCCCTTCGCCGAAGGTCGCAACCTACGATCTGAAGCCGGAAATGAGCGCGAAAGAGGTCACTGCCGAAGTGGTGAAGCGGCTTAAAGACTATGACTTGGTCATATTGAATTTTGCTAACCCGGATATGGTGGGTCATACCGGGGTGGTTGAAGCCGGCATCGTGGCGGTGGAAACGATTGATGACAGTGTCCGTCAAGTGCTCGAAGAAGTCCTCCGTTTACACGGCAAAGCGTTAGTGACTGCCGACCATGGCAATTGCGAACTGGTGCGCAACCCCGACGGTTCGCCGAACACCGCGCATACCACAAACTTAGTTCATTTCCTCTACGTTGCTGGCGACGCCGATCAATACACGCTGAGCGACGGCATCCTGGCTGACGTAGCTCCTACGCTATTGGAAATGCTGGGGCTGCCGCAACCGAAAGAGATGACCGGGCACAGTTTGTTGCAGAAGAAGTAGCGGGCTCCGACCGAGCGAGGTGGAGCCGATCGCGGAATTTTGGTCGGGCAAGGCTCCCAAACGACTCGACGCGAAACCAGGGGTCAGGATGATTCACACTGATGTGTGTTATTGGGCCGATTATCTGGCCGACCTGTCCAACGTGGCTTTCGGCCCGGCTAGAATTTTACGGGTTAATCGGCCTGCGAAGTCGGAGCCGTTGCCCCTGATGTGCCACCTTGTCGAGCTAGCAGCACCTTGGGCCGACGGCTCGGCGGGTCCACCGGTCTAGTGACACGATTCCTAACTAGTTCATCGTAGACGCTGATAACGCCCTGGGCCTTTTGGGAGCCTCGCCCCACCAAAATTCCGCGGGAACGCGCGCCAGCCCTGAATTGCGCCGCGCTTCCGCTGGAGACCTGAGCTACGATCTATAACCGCTTCGCGGTAAAATGCGGAGGTGCGAAACCAATTAGCTAACCGGCTTCGCCGCAAAAACTAGCCAAGCCCCAAAACAAAGCAGGATCACGCCCGATATTTGCGATAGATGCCATTTCCGTGGCGCAATCCGTTCTGACAATGCGAATATAGCGAGCAGGCCAATCCAGAGCAGGTTCATCACGCCGACGGCAAAAAGCAGCATCATTAGAAGCCAGCAACAGGCTGTACAGACGAGGCCGTGCTTCCATCCCATCAGAAAAGCTCCGATTCGTCCGTCTCGCCAATCGGTCATGAGAAAGGCTAAAGGCGACCGGCAATGTGTGAGGCAAGCTTTCTTCAGCGGCGAAAACTGGAAGGCGCCGGCTGCCATAAACATGACACCACCGACGATGCCTGTACTGGCCGTCATCTGAGGGGACAACAAAGCGGCGCCATGCAATATCCATTGGGCCAATGCGGCGACCAGACTGAAGAGTGTCCAAACTGCAAAATAGCCCGCCCCGAAGAACGCCGTAGAGGTGTACGGTTGGCCGCGTTCAGCGCGCGACCGAGCTACCTTCGAAAACAGAAGGACCAATGGGGTTACTGCGGGCAGCATCATCGCCACCATCATCTCCGTCCACATCAGAAACAGCGGTAACAAAGCTTGCGGTGACCAAGGTGCTAAGTCAGCTCCACCGATCATCATCGCCGCGCATTGACACACCCCAGTGGCAGCAAATCGTTCCGCTTCGTGTGCCAGGTATAACCAGGATGCAACCGCGATACCGGCAAGCGCAAAGCCCACCACCAAGCGATCCCTTTGAGCCACAGCCTGGATCGTGTTCTCCAGCATATCAGCAGTGTTTGTTAGGCAGAAAGACCGTAAATGAAAATCACAATATCACCGTAAACACAGTGAGTATAAAAACGATTTACATAACAAGGCCACAAAGGCCGCAAAGATTAGAGAACTGCAAAAACGGACTTAGCTGGGCCGCTGAATTCCCGGTGGCGGTCGTCTTTATGGTCTTTGCGGCCTCGTTCTGAATTGTTTGCCTTCTTTGTTTTCTTCGCGCGTTTGTGGTGACTTTCCTAGTTGTGGTAATGGATCTCAGTCACGAACCCGGCCTTATTTGAATACTGAAAATTAATATCGCCGCACGCCACTCGGAGGTCGCGGGCCGAAACAACTTCCGCCCCCTTAAAGACAAAGCCGGTAGCATGTTCAATGCGCACGAACTCAGGACCTCCAGTGACCGGGTTCTTTACCGGCTCAAGATCAAATAAGATCTGGTCGCCGACCCGCGCCGTGCTGTTTCGGCCATCCAAATGGATCTCTATAGGAACAAAAACGGTCGGTTGAACCGTCGTGAAAGTAGTCGCCAGGATCTCGAAAGGAAGGCCGCGAAGCTTTCCGAAGGCGATGTTCTCTAGCGCTTCGCGCTGCTCTTGGTTAGCCCGTTCATCGATAAAGATCTGGACGGTGCCACCGCCCAAATGGATCGCCTTCGGCCAATGCGCGGCGAACGCCATAGCGAGACCATCGAGAGACACATTCCCGCAGTGACCAGTTTTAATTAGCCATGTCCCTGTGCTTTCACAAAAGCCGGGTGTCGGCGGAGCGGCAAACTCACACGGACATCCGTAGTCGCAATTACAAGCCTGGAGATAATCTGCGTTGAAAACCCAGGACAACAGAGCTGAAGATGACATAGTCAGGTCCCTTTGGAAGAGGCAAGACTATAAAACAACTCGATCATCCACAGTCAATTGCAAACACTGGCGCGATGGATCACCAGACTGCGCCCTGAAAGAGTCTGCAACCCGGCGGACGCGGGGTGCAACTCGGAAAAGGCACACAGCTGCAATTCCGGTCCGCATGCCTACCAACCAGCCCCCTCGAGGACGAGGACGACGACGAGGACAGCCTGCCCGACGAAGCTTTACGCTCTGTGGTTGGCAACTCTGTAAATGAGCGAAGTCGGGAGAATGACGTGCCTCACGAGTGTCGTTGTGCCCGGCTCCGTAGGAGCTTAATCTTTATAGCAACGGTAGGTAGAAAGGCGATTAGCTCCGCTAGGAGCGGCATAGAAGCTGGGTCTCGAATAGATGTCGCTCCTCTGGAGCTGCTCCCGTTTTCTGGCTCAAGCTATAAAGATCTGGCTCCTCCGGAGCCGTTTTTCAATCCGGCGGCCGCCCGACCAGGCTAAAACCTCTTGTACGCTTTCGCGCCCTGCGGACACCCGACTCCTATCGGCGTAATTGCAACCTAGGTCTACGGAGTCGAAAGTGTTTTCGCCGTCCCTAAAACGTTTACTCAGTATGTCCGATATCATCGAACTCGGTAACGAGTTCTACATTCACGCGCGATCTTCACTCGTCGATATCCAGACTCGAATCTTGATGCGGGGAGATCTGTTCGCCGTCTTTGACCGATGCGGCGATCTGCGTGCACTCGGTAACGGTGGGCACGGTCTCTTCTACAACGAATCAAGGCATCTTTCGAAATCGGTGCTTCGACTGGCAACGGGGTCGCTCTTGTTGCTGAGTTCCGCGGTCACACAAGATAACAGCCGATTGATAATCGACCTCGCGAATCCCGAGCTTGATCTTCCTGACGGCGGCCGGCTGCCGCGCTGCACCGTCCATCTTCAACGAACAAAGTTTCTCCGCGATAACGACTGCGAAGAAGAGATCCAGGTTAGGAATTATGGACTGTCTCCAGTTTCTTTTGAGTTGGTCTTAGAACTGGACGCGGACTTCGCGGATATATTTGAGGTTCGCGGTTATCCGAGAACGAAACCCAGGCAACAGCTCAGCCCCGAGGCGAACAACGGTTCTCTCACGTTTTCTTACCGAGGCTTGGACAACGTCTTCCGAAAGACAGTCATTGCCTCCAGCTTACAGCCAACCGCGATCGACGCTTCCGAAATGCGTTTCCTGATCGAGCTCGAACCGCAGGAAGAGAAGGTCTTTGCGCTAACCGTTTCCTGTTTTACGGACACTCAACCGTTATTCGCAATCAATGCCGAGAATTCCCGGAGATTAGTAGGCAAGTTGCTTCAGGCTCGCGGATGCGAAATCCAGACATCGAACGAACACTTCAATGATTGGATCAACCGGTCCAAGGCTGATCTGGAGATGCTGATCACGCCCACAACGGAAGGACTGTATCCCTACGCCGGTGTTCCCTGGTTTAGCACCGTATTCGGACGAGACGGGATAATAACTGCTCTGGAGTACCTCTGGGTCTACCCCGAGGTGGCAAAAGGGGTTCTGCGATACCTGGCGGCAACCCAAGCCACCGAGCATAACCCCGCTCAAGATGCGGAGCCGGGTAAAATCCTGCATGAAACTCGTAGGAGCGAGCTGGCTCGGATCGCTGAAGTCCCTTTTGCCCGTTATTACGGAAGCGCCGATTCCACGCCGTTGTTCTTGTATTTAGCAGCCGCCTATTTTGAAAGAACTGGGGACCAGGAATTGATCCGAACCATCTGGCCGAACATCGAGCTGGCTCTCGACTGGATTGACCGGTTTGGAGACCGGGACGGCGACGGTTTTATCGAGTATGGCCGGCGATCAGCAAACGGATTGATTCATCAGGGATGGAAAGATTCCTCCGATTCAGTCTTTCATGCCGATGGTCAGCCTGCTGATGGGCCGATCGCGATTTGTGAACTGCAAGCCTATGTCTACGCGGCCAAACTGGGTGTTGCTAATTTAGCGACGACCCTTGGCCACACCGAAAAAGCCGAGACGCTGCAGCGTGAAGCCGAATCGCTTCGACAACGATTTGAAGAAGCATTCTGGTGTGAAGAGATTTCTTTCTACGCATTGGCTTTGGACAAGGATAAACGCCAATGCCGGGTACGCAGCTCAAACGCCGGTCATTGCCTTTTCACCGGGATCGCCCAACCGGAACGCGCCCGGAAACTGATAAACACTTTTTCCGAACGCAGCTTCTTTTCGGGCTGGGGCCTGCGGACGATTCCTGACTCAGAAAAGCGTTTTAGCCCGATGTCGTATCATAACGGTTCCGTCTGGCCGCACGACAATGCGTTGATCGGATTCGGCTGTGCTCAGACACCCGAAAAGAACCTCGCTTGCCAGATTTTGTCGGGCCTATTTGATGCTTCTGTTTTTCTTGATCTGCATCGGCTACCGGAGCTGTTTTGTGGTTTTTCGCGACGGGTCGGGACCGGGCCTACTCTTTACCCTACAGCCTGTTCCCCACAAGCGTGGGCAGCCGGCGCGGTGTTTCTTCTCTTACAAGCATGTCTTGGCCTGACCATCCGTGCCTCGGAAGCCACCATCTATCTCTTCTATCCGCGGCTACCCGACTCGTTGCGAGAGGTTCGTATCCGGGACCTTAAAGTTGGCCAAAGCTCTGTCGATCTCGCGATAAAGCGGTCCGGAGAAAATATTATCGTCAATCCCATATGCCGGGTGGGTAACGCCAAGGTCATGACCATCACGTGAATGGCCTGCCATGAGCAAGCCTAACCCTTCGACAAGCTCAGGGCAGGCCCTTCGACAAGCTCAGGGCAGTGGCGCGCGCCTGCGTTGAGCTTGTCGAAAGGTCGAATGGCTGCCGCGCATGGATTCGAACCATGAATAAATGGAGGAAAGAATTGGGAAAGAATTGGATAATGACACTCACGCGATATGCTTGTGAAGAGGGGTGGTAGTTCTTCTCGGTCTCATTTTTACCATTGGGCGGAGCCCGACAACTTGGCCTCGATCCGGCAACACGGTCTGTTGAGTACGGAGCGGCTTTTGGATTTGGCCAAAGTACCGGAGAACGAAAGAGAAGCGATTCTCTGCCAACATCGCCCTGAATCCGTCGTGCTGCCCAACGGAGTGATCATCCGCGACCAAAAACCTATGCCGCCACGTTTGATTGCACGAGCACTACCGAAGGAGGTACCTCCATCTGCGTGGTATCGTTTTCTAAATCGTTTCGTCTTTCTTTGGTCGAATCGGGCACGAGTTGAACGTCATCTGCGCGCCTTCGGCGGAAGATCGCAGATCTTGCTGGAGTTCGACGCGGCGCTGCTTCTAGATCAGCTCGGGGATAGAGTCTATTTGTCGCCTATTAACAGCGGCAATGCTCGTCGCCGGCCGGTTCCGCGCTCACCCGAGATTTTTGTTCCTTATCGCGAATGGCTGGAGACCGGTTGGCGGACGTTGAATAGTGAAAGCCGAGCGCCTCGCTGTCCGCCTGCGGAAATCTTGCTAGAGGGAAATCTGCCTCTAAAACCGTTTCTCGTTTCGACCACTGAGATCCGGTGCTGAACCTACTAGAGAGGGCCGATATAATTTTTAAGGCAGTTTCTAGTTCCTAAGTTGCGGAGGTGAATTTTCCAAAACGAGGTCAAAGTGTCCATTTAACGACTGCTCGCTCGTTGAACACATATGCAAGACCAAACCAAAATAGTGGATGAAAGCACCAAACAGCGTACGGACGAGGTCGCGATTCGTGAGCTCATGGAGGGTTGGGCGAAGGCCGTGCGAGCCAAAGATTTCGAAGGTATCCTCGAGAATCACTCTTCGGACATGCACATGTTTGATGTCCCGCCGCCATTTCAGTCGCGTGGCCTCGACGAATACACACAGACGTGGAACACATTCTTCAAGTGCGCGCGTGAACCAGTGAAATTTGAAATCTCCAACATGAATGTCACAGCCGGTACGGATCTGGCGGTTGTAGTAGCGTCGATGCGGTGCGACGGAGGTGAAACGACGGGCGAAGAAGTTGAGCTGGCGTTTCGTCTGACTGTCGGTCTGCGTAAGGTGAACAATGGGTGGATCATCTTCCATGAGCATCACTCGGTGCCGGCTATCGATTAAGGAGCGCCCAGTAGGGAACCTATCTTAAAGATACGTCCCTTCCTTTGCTTCCCTAACCGGCGAGAGCTACGAGAAATGGAGTCCGCAAATTGGTGTCGGCGTTCGCGTCTAAACATTGCTGACGTTTTGTTTGGTGCTCTTATGACGGCCAAAAATCGGCAAAGCATCCAATAAAACCAGTGCAGGTAGTAAAGGAAAGGGGTAACTTCAATTATGGCTTCGACCGGGGAAACTGTGAAATTTAAGGTCTCAATACCTAAGGTAAAGACCAGCGTACCGTTAGAGCAAATCAAGAAGGCGGTTCGGACGGTTAGCGAGAATAGGGGCGCTAAGAAATCCAAGTAATCTGCTTCTTGGAAAGCGTCCCTGTTTCTGATATTTCGACCGGAAACGAGAAGGTCGCTTTCCATGGCTCGAACTGCGACGAAGCATTCGATTTTTATCAATTGCCCTTTCGATCCTCAGTTCCAGCGTTTTCTGAGAGCAATATTGTTCACCGTTTGCGCTTTGGGCTGTAAGCCCCGTTCGGCCCTCGAGGAAAGCGATTCCAGCACGCTTCGACTAGAAAAGATCTACAAGCTCATAAAGAGCTGTCGCTTTTCGATTCATGATTTGTCTCGTACGGAAGTAACGCCATCGACAGGGATGCCTCGTTTCAATATGCCACTAGAGTTAGGCATCTTTCTTGGGTTCAAGCGCGCAGAGTCAGGTAAACCGCGCAAAAAGACCTGCCTTATCTTTGTGAAGGACAAACACAGCATGTCGTTCATTACAGACCTGAACGGCATGGACCTCGAAGGCCACCAAGATACACCTGAAAAAGTCATATCTCCGATTCGAAATTGGCTTTGTAACGACGCGAAGATTGACGGGCTGGCTGCCTCACTGATTCGCGGGCATTACAAGAAATTCGAAGCGACGTTTGAAACGATCGTCAAAGAAGCCGGATTTCAACTTGAAGAGGTGCAATACGGCGATGTCCTGCAAATCATTGGCAATTGGCTTGAGAATAATCCGCTCAAGATCCCAGCATCCGCCCCCCAGGGAGTCTGAGATTCCCGCTTGCCAAGGCCGGGTTTTGCCTTAACTGTTCGTCCTCCCATTTTACCGCGTGGTGTAACGGTAACACAGCGCCCTTTGGAGGCGTTATTCATGGTTCGAATCCATGCGCGGTAGTTGATCCTGAACGACTTATGCAAGTCGCTTTCTGATAAAGTTGCCCTCTTTGAGTCGCGTTCAGCAGTAAACCTTAAGCATGGCACGCGAACTCACAAAAACCACTCCAGCAGAACATCCTTGAACGCCTCAGACGCTCAAACGAGCCAGTCAGCGATCTTGGTCTGAAGCACCAGATCAGTTTCGAGGATCCGGGGATCATGCAGGAAGATGTAAGCCGCGCGATTGGGGTCCTGATCAAGCGCGAACTCATCCGAGTTGCGCGTACGGTTAATTTCGATTTCGAGCGCCAACAAATGCTCGAACTGAACGGCCGCAGATCTAAAGTTTGGAGGCAGCGAGATTAGAGGCGTCGGCGCAGCAGGACGATACACATTGGACGTTCCGAGTATTCCGAGCGCTCCTACAGCTTAGCTGAGCCTTCCATCGGCCAAGATTAGGCAACGCTCAAAGTGAGCGCCCGAACCTGCGCCCGCGTGGCCGCTGGTTCTCATGAACGGAGTGGGGATCACAGTGGACGTAAGGATGCGAACGCCGCCCACGCCCCAGAGCTGAGCGAATGACGCGCAGTGGCTCCTCCCCACCCTTCACTCGCGAAAGCACAGCGCGAGGATCTAAGCCCAGCCGTTTACATAGAATTTTGAGCTCGACTGTTTCGCCGTTCCATCTGAGTCGCATTGTTTACAACCGCCACTTACAAATCGCATCATCTCCGCGCTGTGGTTCTTAGTTACGCTCTGGTTTTGGGCACGGCTGCCTAGGCCCCTCCGAGGCGCGCCTGCTTTGAGCCTGTCGAAAGGTCGAATGGGCCGTTGTTCTTGTTGAGGCGTTGAGCCGCTTATGGTCGATCCTGGCTCTTCTTAACTGTGAACTTCCACTGGTCCACGTTCTTGCCGGCGCGCTGGATCGTGGCTTGACAGACGATTGGCTCGAAATGGGTCCCGCAGTCGTACGCCGCGGTAAAATCTTCTTCGATTTCTTCGCGAGTCACTCCTTCCGATAGAGTGGCCCAGCCACGCATCGTGCTTTCGGCCCGAACCCATACTATAAGACCTTTATCCGGTGGCATGATGCCCGGGTTCCAAGCTAGTGACGTTTTCATCCTACCCTAACTGTCTAGGCTCATTGTGAAGTGTTCTAATCGCATCTTGTCGAATCCTCGCCCATTCGACGCGCTAAATGCTTGCTCATGGCAGGCCATTCGACGCGCTTCGGTTTTATAAAGAGGAGGGTTCGCTGGGTTGCGTTGGCCAAGGCTACCATCGTATATCGGCTGATGTTCTCACACGTAGTGATCTTTTGGACCGACCCAAGCAGGCCCGACGCCCCTGATGAGTTGATTGCCGCCGCCAAAAAATACCTGGAGTCGATCCCCGGTATTGTGCATTTCCACGTCGGAAAGATGGCGACCAGTCATCGCGACGTTGTTGATCAGACGTACCAAGTGGCGTTGAACATCCAGTTTCAGAGCAAACGTGCTCAAGACGAATACCAGGTGCATCCACAACACCTGGAATTCGTGAAGCAGTGTAAGCCGCTTTTCGCAAAGGTCGTTGTATACGACTTCGAATAAGGGCAGCCTGTGCCTTCGACCTATACCTTTGTCTTAGTCCATGGCGCCTGGCACGGAGCCTGGTGCTGGCGGCGGGTTATCTCTATTCTACGTTCCGCCGGACACACCGTTTTCGCTCCAACTCTTACCGGGTTTGGCGAGCGCGTTCATCTAATTCGTCCTGATTTAACCATCGAGGATTTTGCCACTGATATCGTCAATGTTATCACTGCCGAAGAGCTGAATGATATCATTTTGGTAGGGCACAGTTTTGGCGGCAATCCTATTTCGGTGGTTGCGGATCGCGCACCGGAGCGGCTTAAGCAACTGGTTTATATTGATACCGTGTTGTTGCAGAACGGTGAGAGCGCGTTCAGCCGGCTCGATCCAAGTATTGTCGCCCAGCGAATCGAACTCGCAGAAAAGAGTAGCGGTGGTCTAACGATTCCGCCCCCGTCTCCGGAGGCCTTTGGTGTGACCGACGCTGCCGACGCTGAATGGTTGAGGCGACAACTGACTCCCCTCCCACTCAACTGTTACCGAGCGCCGATCCATCTGAAACATCCTCTCGGTAACGGCGTGAATAAAACCTACATCGCTTGCACAAATCCGGTCTACCACCCTGCGGTTCCGACCCACGAATGGGTTAAGATGCAAACCGATTGGCACTACGTGGAAATATCGACCGGTCATGATGCCATGGTCACCAGTCCTGAGGGCTTGTCGGAGACTCTTATTCGATGCGCGTGATTTAGGCGGGATTCGCCGATAATTGAAAAGGTCGTGCGCGGGTCTCAGTAATTGTTGTCGTCCTCTTAATCGTAATCGTCCTCGTCGTCGTCCTCGATTCTGCTGGTGATGCGGAGTCGATTTTGAGGACAAGTCTCGGGAAGGGTTTTTGTCCCGGAGGGACAAAAACCGTTGCCACCTGTCCGCACAATCGACTCCACATCACGTCACACCAACCGAATCGAGGACGAGGACGACGAGGACGAGTACGATTTGGACTCCGTTAACATATCGTCACATTCGACGCATTGTTTTCTGGTGCTCGGTTTGTTTTCTTCCCCAGAAAGCTTACCACCGCTCGGGATTGGCTGCTACACACCGAACGGCCAGGGAGGTGAGCCGTCACAACTCACATGCTTGGGTCTAGATATAGATGAAAAACAGGACAATAACGGTCACTCTCGGCGGCGCGGCTGCCGCAATTTTGTCGGCGCTTCCAGCGATTGCGGGAAACGACAATAACAACAACGACAACAAGCCCACAAAGGTCGACCATGTGCTGCTGATATCGGTCGATGGTTTGCACCAGTCCGATTTGGCTTGGTACGCTCAAACCCATCCTACATCCACCTTGGCAGCGCTTGTGGCTCAGGGTATCGACTACTCGAACGCCAGTACGCCGTTCCCCTCAGACTCATTCCCGGGAATGGTGGGGCAGTTGACCGGAGGTAACCCGTCGTCAACCGGCATCTACTATGACGACACCTGGAACCACGCGGTCTTTCCCGCCGGAACCAAGAGCTGCGATGGTCCGGTACCCGGTGGAGAAACCGCTTATACTGAAATAGATGATATCAACCTAGGGGCCCTTGACGCAGGTCAAGGTATCGTGCCGGCCGGCGGCTCCGATCCCTGGGCGAATATCCTCCAGCTAAAGAGTAACCCGCTGCAGTTGATTAACCCGGCAAACTTGTGCGTTGATCCCAGGACCTGCTCGCCGATCCTTCCGTACCAGTATATCCACGTCAACACTGTCTTCGAAGTCGCACATAAGCACCATCTGCTCACCGCGTGGTCCGACAAACATCCGGCTTACCAAATCCTGTCAGGGCCTTCCGGCAAAGGTGTCGACGATTATTTCACCCCGGAGATTAACAGCAGCGCAAACGCGGCTGAACCAACGACTCCCGGTCAGCCTGACTGGACATCGGACAACCTCTTAACTCAGCAGTACGACAATTACAAAGTTGAAGCCGTCGTTAACTGGATCAACGGCCTTAGCCATGACGGTACTGGCAATCCAGGAACGCCGGCGATTTTTGGGATGAATTTCCAGACCGTTTCAACCGGGCAGAAGTTGCCAACTTCCAAAACCGAAGGTGACCCTTCAGGCACGGCCAAGGGCGGTTATCTGGCTGACGGCGCGACTCCTGGCGTGGTCTTAACCAATGCGCTCGACTTCGTTGATCAATCCCTGGGCAAAATGGTTGCCGCTCTCGGCGCCCGTGGCCTTCTCGACAGCACTGCGATCATCATTTCCGCGAAGCATGGGCAGTCGCCGATGAACATCGCTGCTCTTAACCGGATTGATGATGGCGCAATTATCACTGCGCTGAATGCCGCTTGGAACAAGGCACATCAAAGCGGGAACCCGAAGGCAACACCTTTGGTCGCACTTGGGACCGACGACGACGGTATGTTGCTCTGGTTCACCAATCGGTCCAACACCGCCACCGAATTTGCGAAGGATTTCCTTACCAACTATTCCGGGACGAGCGTTGACGGTAAGAAATTTACCTCGGCCGGCCTTTTGCAGATCTACACGGGGGTAGCCGCAGCCCAGCTCATCGGGGTTGACCAGAGTGATCCCCGAGTACCTGATGTGATTGGTATCGCCCAGTATGGAGTCGTCTACACGGCCCACCAGGGCAAGATCGCCGAGCACGGTGGAGACCATCTCGAGGATCGCAACGTCCCGATCCTGATTTCCTGGCCGGGAGCAACCCCCGGCTTGAACGTAACGACCCCGGTGGAAACCACGCAGATCGCCCCGACGATTTTGGAGCTACTCGGCCTCAACCCCAACGAGCTTCAGGCGGTTAAGATCGAAGGGACACAGCCGCTGTTTTAAGGGCGGGGTGTTTGCAATTTGGAGCCGGCCACGGCCTTTCGGGCGGTGGCCGGCTGAGGGCAGGAGGGCAAAAATTTGGTGGGGCGAGGCTCCCGAAAGGTCTAAGACCGTTACCAGGGCCGACGGCGATTCGACGCCGGGCAGCAACACTAGGCCGGTAGTCGTGCCGAGCCGCGGGTCTATGGTGCGATCGCGTCTGAATGCGTGGCACGTCAGGGCTCCGGCTCCGACTTCGCTAACTCGATAGTCAGCGGAGACCGGACGAGGAGAGCTTCGTCGGACAAGTCGGCGCGCTTTTTTTTCCAGGGTTACCTCGTGGCGGCGAAACGACCTCACTTCCCTGGTAACGCTTCTAGGTCTTTCGGGAGCCTCGCCCCACCAAACATGCCTCATCCCCCTAGCTCCTTGCTTTTGACATTTCCCAACGTCCTTCGATATTTCGCGGGAGTGAGCAATCTGGATTTGAACAACTTGTTGGACGGGTGGTCGCATGAACCCGGACAGGTAAAAGCGCGTAAGATCGTGGGCAACGATGGACGTGAAAAGCTGCAGCTTCGCATTGACCTCGGCGTCATCCAGATGGAATTGCAGGGTCGACCGGACGGTGAGCGACCGTTCGGGTATGAGTCGTTGCTTCAATACCATCAATCACGAGCGAGTATGGCTCAGACTCGTGGTACAACTTATGAGCTCGGGGATAGCGACCTTGTCGGCCTGCAACAGGAAGCGGTGCAGTATTATCATCGTTACTTGAGCCTCTTTCAGTTGCAGGACTACCCAAACGTGGTGCGGGACACCGCTCGGAATCTCGAGGTCTGCGATTTTGTTGCCAATCACGTTCGCGAAGAAGAAGCGAGGTGGGCATTCGAACAATTCCGGCCCTACATCGTCATGATGAACACTCGGGCGTGAGCGTCGATCGAGATTCAGGGCGGACGAGTCGGGCAAGCGATCAGGGTCATTGAAAGTGGCATCCACCAGATCGAAAACTTCTACCGATCAATTAGCCAGCCAGAATGGATTGAGACCAGCTCTGAGCTTGCGTTTTTAAATGAATGGTTAGCTGAGGTTAAAGCGAACCTCCCGTTAAGTCCGTTGGAATTAATGGAAAGAGATTTGGAACGCGCGATCGCGGACGAGGCCTATGAACGAGCGGCCGAGCTACGCGACGCCATCCAGAAGCTCTCGCGGTCGCCGGGGAAAGGGTAACCGCGAATTGACGCGAATTAGGAAAGAAGCAAGGCGAATCTTATCTGCGTCCATCTGCGGTTCGGTTTTTTCTTTTCGGGTCTATTTCGTGTTCATTCGTGTCCATTCGCGGTTAGTCCCGGGTTGAGTCGCAGGTTCGCGGGTAAGGCTTGGTTTCTCGCTCGTTTCTCCCGCTCCGCACCCGTCCTTTACAACCCGCTGTACCCCTTCCATATTTGACGTCCCGTCGACGCTGCGGCGTTCTCGATCGGATCCCTTATGAAATCCAGTCTTAGCACCTTTGCGACCCTGCTGTTTCCTTTAATCGCCGTTGCCCAGGCCGACCACAGTACCCCGAAGGCCCAGTTGACCTTGACTCAGCTTCAAGAACAAGCGGCCAAGTTTAATTCCGTTCTCACTCCGCTCAATTGGGAAAGCACTCCGGAGCAAATCACGAGCGAAGCCGACGCCGCGATGGCTTCCGCCAATCGTACATTGGACGGTATCGGCAAACTGACCGCAACCGAGCTCACTTTCGAAAATACAGTTCGAGCGCTGGACGATGTGGAGTTCGAGCTGCAGACAGTTCATCACCGATTCGACATCATCGAACAGGCACATCCCGACCCGAAGATGCGGAGCGCGGCGGTCGAAGCAGTCCAAAAGCTAAACGATTTCGCGGTCGGCATCGATTACCGTGAAGATGTCTATCGTTCCGTTCGGGCTTACGCCGAAACCAAACCCCAACTTCAGCCGGTGGAACAGCGGCTCTTGGATTTCACTTTGCGGGACTACAAGCGAGCCGGACTAACACTCGATGAAACGAAGAGGGGCCAGGTTGAAAGCTTACGGAAACAGATCGCTTTCTGGGATACGCATTTTGCCGTGAACAACAACAACGCCAGCGCCAAGCTCACTTTTTCGAAAGACGATCTTGAAGGCGTGCCGGACAATTTCCTTTCTCAGGTCAAAACAGGAGAAGACCAATATACGGTGGATGCGAACGTTGCTCCGCAGTTCCTGACCGTGGTTTCGAATTGCGTCAAAGAAGAGACCCGAAAAAAACTGCAGATTGCGAGGGATACCCGGGCCAAAGACAAGAATCTCCCGATCGCGGCGAAAGTAATTTCTTTGCGCGCGCAGCTAGCGACGCTCCTCGGCTATCAGTCCTGGGCCGATTATCAGACTGAAACCAGGATGGCTAAATCCGGAGCCAACGCCTTGGATTTCCTGGAGAAGCTCAAGTCTGGTCTTCAGCCCAAGTACGACGAGGAATTGGCGGAGTTTAAGAAAATAAAGGCGGGATTCTCCGGTTCGACTACTCCTGATATTAAGCTTTGGGATTGGTACTTTGTCTCGAATCAACTCGAGAAACAGAGGTACTCAATCGATGAAGAAGCTTTGCGAGTTTATTTCCCCATGGATCGCGTTCTGAACGGAATGTTCGCGGTATACGAAAGAATCTTTGGGATTAAAATTGAGCCGTTAGAGCCACCCACAAAATACGTGGATGAGCTCAAGCTCTACGCCATCATCGATTCCGCGACCAACCAGCCCTTAGGGCTGCTCTATATGGACCTGTTTCCGCGGCCCGGAAAGTACAACCATTTTGCGACCTTTTCCGGGATCGACGGCAAGCTTTTGGCTGACGGCAAATATCAGAGACCAACCGCGGAATTGATCTGTAATTTCCCGTCACCATCCGCAAATGCTCCTTCGTTATTGGATCATCAAGAAGTGACCACGATCTTTCATGAGTTCGGTCACGCCATGCACGCGATCCTTACGACGGTCGATTATGTCAGTTTCTCGGGGCTGAATGTACCGCAGGATTTCGTCGAAGCGCCCTCCCAGATGCTGGAGTATTTTACCTGGGATAAGAGTGTATTGGACAGTTTCGCTGCGGATTATCGGGACCCGACTAAGAAGATTCCGGGAGAGATTCTAGCAAAGCTGAAAGAAGCGGATCTTGCGACCAAAGCTTCCTGGTATCGCCGTCAGCTTTCCTTTGCCATCATGGATCTTAAGCTGCACATGCCCTTGACCGCGGATCAGAAGGCGAATCTAGACGGCTACGCCAATTCTATTCTGGATGAAGTGTTTCTGCCGTCGGATGCCGGCAGCGCGATGCTCGCGTCATTTGGACATCTCTTCGATGGATATGACGCCGGTTACTACGGTTATGCCTGGGCAGACGCGATCGCGGCCGATATGGCGTCGGTCTTTCAAAAGTCTCCAGACGGATTTCTTGACTCTACCGTGGGGCGCCGTTTGCGGGATGAAGTTTACGCGGTCGGAAACTCGCGGGATGTGGCTGACTCGGTCGAGCATTTTCTCGGTCGAAAACAGTCGGTCCAGCCCTTTCTGAAAAAGGTCGGCATCGACTCCGGAACGATGTGATGAAGCCTCGCGCCAGCACTGGTCAGGGGCTTCGTTCTCGTCCTCGTCGTCGTCCTGGTCCTCGAATCCGGTCGGGCAGAGTGTTGGAGTGTTGGAGTATAGGAGTGCTGCCCTCGACTGAAATCGGGCCTCGCATGCTTCGGCGCGGCCTTGCAATTGCCTTTATCGCCATTGCTTGTCTCTTCCTGAGCTCAACTTCCGCTCTGCTTGCCATAAGCCGGACCCTAGAAGAAGCCAACCGACATAAGATCCTGCTCATCAACGAGATATCGGAGCCGCAAAGTCTGGATCCGCAAATTGCTCAAGGCCAGGGTGAGCACGAAATCGTTAGTGCACTGATGGACGGTCTTGTTGAAAATGACGAGTACGATCAATCCAAGGTCGTGCCTGGTTTGGCAGATCGTTGGGACCACAATGAAGATTATTCCGTATGGACGTTCCATATTCGAGAGAATGCGAAGTGGTCGAACGGCGATCCGGTAACCTCGCAGGACTTCGTGGACTCTTACAGGCGCCTGCTGACCGCTAGTCTAGGCGCAGTGTACAGCGACGCCCTATTCATCATGAAGGGAGCAAAGGATTACTACGATCAAAAGTTGACCGACTTTAATCAGGTCGGCGTTCATGCTGAGGATCCTCAAACCCTAAAGATAGAACTGATCGGGCCAACGCCGTATTTCTTATCCGCAATTCTTCACACTTCGTGGTTTCCCGTTCATATGCCGACAATCCTTAAGTTCGGCAGAATGGATCAGCGCGATACTAAGTGGACGACTCCTGGTAACTACGTGGGAACCGGTCCATTTATACTAAAGGTCTGGCGCCAGAACGATGTGATCGAAGTGGTCCGTAACCCGCTTTATTGGGATGCGGCCAACGTGAAATTGAACGGGATCAACTTTTATTCAATCGAGAACTCCGATACCGCAGAGCGAGCCTTTGAGGCTGGGCAACTACATAAGACCTTGGATGTTCCGCTGGACCGGATTCCTTATTACCGGCGGGAACATCCGGAGCGGATTCGGATTGATCCGTATCTAGCGGACTACTTTTACCGTCTGAACACTAATCGTAAACCATTGGATAATCCCAAGGTCCGGTTGGCCTTGAATTTGGCGGTGAACCGGGAGGAAATCGTTACCAATATCACCAGAGCCAAGCAGACTCCCGAAACCGGTATTGTGCCGCCGGCGATGACTGGTTATGAGCCGCTAGACATAATTCATTATGACCCGGAGCGAGCCCGGCAATTGCTAGCCGAAGCCGGTTATCCCAACGGTAAGGATTTCCCGAAGTTCAATATCCTGATCAACACCCACGAAGCCCATCGGGTGATCGCGGAAGCGATCCAGCAAATGTGGAAGCAAGAACTTAACATTGATGTCGGCATCGAAAATCAGGAATGGAAAGTGTACCTCCAAAGTCAGAATTCGATGAATTATGACATGATCAGGGGCGGATGGATCGGTGATTTCATGGATCCAGTTACGTTTCTAACGATTTGGACCACCGGGAATGGTAACAATGATACCGGCTGGAGCAATCCGACCTATGATCAGCTGATAGACCAAGCCGCGCATACAGGTGATCCGCAAAAGCGGTTCGATATCCTCCACGATGCCGAACGCCTTTTTCTGGGCGAGCCGGCCGTCGTTTGTATTTATTGGTACACCCGCGTTTATCTCCTCGATCCGAGCGTTAAAAACTGGTATCCGCTGGCGCTGGATTTGCACAACTTCAAGTACATCGATTTGGAAACACCCGAGGAGACTGCGGCCCCAAAATGATTGACCGCGAAGCGACGCGAAGAATGACCGCGAATGAACACGAATTGACGCGAATTAAGGTCTGAAAACGAAACCTCAACCGGGGAGGGACGCAGATAAGAACGGCGCAGGACTTATGGAGTACTGGAGTGACATGTCAGGGGTGCTTTGCCGTTGTTTCGGAAGTCCCAGCTTCGCTGCTCCGTACCATCCTTCCGCTACACCAGTGCTCCACGACTCCGCGGCTCTTCGCCTGCGTCAACCTGCGTTCATCTGCGGTTTGTCTTCTTCTTCGCGTCCATTCGTGTCCATTCGCGGTTTTCACCCATGATTAAGATCATCGTTGGCCGGCTGCTGCAGTTGATTCCCGTGCTATGGATTTTGCTCACCCTGACCTTCTTCTTATCAAAGGAAGCGCCGGGTGGACCATTCAGCCAGGAGCGACAAGCCTCTCCCGAGGTGATTCAAAAACTGAACCAGTATTACGGCCTCGATAAACCACTTTGGCAACAATACGTCGGTTATCTGCAGAAGGTTGTTCGCTTGGATTTCGGTCCTTCCTACAGCTATCCGACCGAAAGCGTTAACGAAGTTATTCTCAGGGCGTTCCCGATATCTTTGCAAATCGGCACATTGGCTCTCTGTTTGGCGCTAGCCGTTGGTGTAACCGCGGGTACGGTTGCTGCTGTTAACAAAAATACCGTTTTGGACTATTTGCCAATGGGGTTGGCCATGGCAGGGATTTGCGTCCCGACATTCGTTATGGGCCCTATCTTGGCCTTAATATTCGGGCTGAAGTTTAACCTCGCACCGGTGAGCGGTTGGTACGGACTGGATTACACTCCGTTGCCTCCCATCGTGATGCCTGCGGTCACTCTCGGCTTGTTTTATTCTGCCTACGTGGCCAGGCTGACCCGAGGAGGAATGTTAGATGTTCTTAACCAGGATTTTATCCGCACTGCCAAAGCCAAAGGCGTTCCCGGACACCAGATCGTGCTAAAGCACGCCATGCGGGGCGGGATGCTTCCCGTTGTTTCGTTTCTAGGACCAGCTTTCGCCGGTTTGATCACGGGTTCTTTCGTCGTAGAAAAGGTGTTTAATGTGCCTGGTCTCGGTCAAGAGTTTATCAAGTCCGTTTTCAACCGGGATTATCCCTTGATCTTCGGCACCGTGTTATTCTATGGGGCTTTGATCGTCGTTTTCAATCTTGTCTCGGACCTGCTGCAATTGGCCATGGATCCGCGCACCCGCCGTTAAACCCTGATCCCGAAGATAAAATCGGACCAAAAAAAGGCAGAAATCTCACGCAAAAGCGCAATGACGCAAAGAAAAGGCGACAACAGAAATTCTGAAAAATCTATGGTGGAAGAGCTCTCGCGAAAACGACTCAAGAACATCTCGCAATAGGACAAGCCTTTCACCAGATCCGCTGCAAAAGCGTGTCCTATTAAGTTGATGATTCGATGAATTTGCGACCTTCTCGAAGAGATTACAAAGCCCTCTTTTTCTTTGCGCCTTTGCCTCTTTGCGTGAGTTTTTTCCTTCTGTTCTGTGTAATCTGCGGATCTTAAATTCCGATTTTGGCTCAAGTTCATGTCGACTGCTCTCACCACCACGACGGCGCCTGAAACCGAGCCGATCCATGGTTCCTCTCTTTGGAACGATGCGTGGTTCCGTCTGAAGAAGAATCACTTGGCCCTTTTCGGCCTAGGCTTCTTTCTGTTCATGATTTGCATCTGCGTGCTTGGCCCGTTTTTTACCGGTTACCGGTACGAGGATACCGATTTGCCGCTGAAGGCTAGCCCGCCATTGGATAAAATCATCTCGCGGGTCGAGACGCTAAAGAATGGCGACGTTAAGCAGAAGAATCTCGCTCTCAGTAATATCGAGGACGAGTTCCTGGAGTTACCTAGACCGGAACGGAAAGCCCTCGCGACAAAACTGGCAAACGGCGAGCAGTACACCTCCGGTGATGTCCGGTATGAACTGTCCAAACAACGTCATTTTTTTGGTACCGATTCGCTTGGACGCGATCTGCTAACCCGAGTCCTGATCGGTGGCCGGATCTCTCTCGCAGTCGGTTTTGCGGCCACGCTGGTTTCCGTTGTGATTGGTGTCATTTGGGGCGCCGCCGCGGGATTTATAGGTGGCAAACTCGATAACTTGATGATGCGGATCGTTGATATCCTCTACGCGCTGCCTTTCACCGTGATCGTGATCCTCTTAATGGTGATGTTTGGGCGGAATTTCATCCTTCTGTTTGTTGCTATTGGCGCGGTCGAGTGGCTGACCATGGCCCGGATTGTCCGCGGTCAGATCATTTCGCTGAAACATCAAGAGTTCGTTGATGCAGCAGTTTCTTTAGGCCTCAGTGGTCCGCGGATCCTCTTTCGCCATCTGATTCCTAATGTGACGAGCTCGATTGTTGTGTACGCGACATTGACGGTTCCGAATGTGATGTTGCTTGAGGCCGTGCTCAGCTTTCTGGGGCTGGGGGTTCCACCGCCGATGAGCTCTTGGGGCGTCCTGATCAATGAAGGCGCTAGCGCGATCCAAACCAGTCCCTGGTTACTCTGGATACCGGCTTCTTTCTTCTCGCTGACTCTCTTCTCTCTAAATTTCCTGGGCGACGGCCTAAGAGATGCCCTTGATCCGAAATCAGCGAAAGATTAACCGCGAATGGACACAAAGTGACGCGAATAAAGACCTGAAAACAAAAACAAACCGCAGATGGACGCAGATAGATTGGAATTCCTTCGTTCAGTTCAGGAAAATTTGGTTACTTCTAGGCGTTGGGCAGCGAGCTCCCTCTTAAGTTTACCGGAATGAAAAGAGAGCTATCCAGAGACCGATTGCGGTGCGGCGCTAACATGAACCGCCATCGATGCCGATATTATCTGCGTCCATCTGCGTCCATCTGCGGTTTGTCTGCTTCTTCTTCGGGTCCATTCGGGTCCATTCGCGGTTAATTCCATGGCGTTACTTGAGGTAGAAAATCTGCGGACTTCGTTTTACACCCGGGCGGGCGTGATCCGGGCCGTGGATGGAGTGTCGTTCTCTGTTGATGCCGGTGAGACGTTAGGAATTGTCGGAGAGTCCGGGTCTGGTAAATCGGTCTCTTGTTATTCGATTCTTGGATTGATTCCGCAGCCACCGGGCCGCATCGAGTCCGGTGCTGCCAGGTTTGCTGGGATCGATCTGCTGGACTGCAAGAATAGCGAGCTTCGCCGGCTCCGCGGTAAACGGATCTCGATGATTTTCCAGGACCC
>JAFAIO010000100.1 GCA_019236675.1 Verrucomicrobiota bacterium | reverse complement strand
CGGACCTCAAGATCCGCACACCGTCCATCAAGCAGAAGGTGCGTAACCTGAGTGGAGGAAACCAGCAGAAAGTCGTGGTGGCAAAATGGGTGTCCCGCAACAGCGATATCTTGGTCTTCGACGAACCAACCGTCGGAGTCGATGTCGGCGCGAAGATCGAGATCTACAAGCTTATCGAAACGCTCCTGGCCAAAGGTAAAGCTGTTATCCTGGTTTCATCCTACTTGCCCGAAGTCATGGGCCTTGCCGACAGGATCATCGTTGTGTACGAAGGCAACGTCACGGGAACCGTCCCGCGAAGCGACTTCGAAGAGGGAAAGATCCTGCGCTTGGCCTCGGGCATTGTGAGCCGCGCCAACGGAGGAAAATCATGAGCACCGACACGGCTTCGGAGCGATCGAATTATTGGGGCCGGTTCGTTTCCAGGATCGTGAAGTTTCTCCGTACGGGCTTTTCGGAAGGGATCCTGATCCTTATCCTGCTTGCCTTCTTCATCGTTTTCTCGCTCACGTCCCCGAGCTTTCTGACGGTTAACAACTTGTCGAACCTCGTGCGCCAAGTCGCAATCATCGGCGTGGTGTCGATCGGGATGACGATTGTGATTATCTCAGCCGGCATCGACCTGTCGGTCGGCTCCATCGTTGGGTTCAGTAACATCGTGGCCGCTGTGCTGATGACACACGGCGTGCCCATTATCCCCTCCATACTGATCACCTTGGCAGCGAGCTCGGCGCTTGGAGTTCTCAACGGGGTGCTTATCCACGATGGGAGGGTACCTCCCTTTATTGCCACGCTGGGCATGATGACGGCAGTGCGAGGACTCCTGATGCTCATCTCCGGAGCACGGATGGTCGCCGGCCTGCCCAAAGATTTCTTGAAGTTTGCTCAGATAAACATTCTCTGGATGCCCTCGCTATTTTTTGTCTGGCTCGTGGTCATTGCGCTGTCGGCTCTGATGACCACCATGACACGTTTTGGGAGAAATGTGTTCGCACTGGGCAGCAACCCGGAAGCCGCTCGCTTGAGCGGGATTAACATCCGGGCCACCCTCTATGGAGTGTATGCGTTTTCGGCGCTCACCTCTGCGATAGCCGGAATCCTCTATACCTCGCGGTTGGCCAACGGCATCCCGACGGCGGGCGAGGGCTATGAATTGGATGCAATCGCTGCGGCGGTCGTGGGCGGAGCCAGCCTCATGGGAGGAGAAGGGACTATCCTCGGGACGGTCTTGGGCGCCCTGATCATCGCAACCCTCAGAAACGGTGGGGATCTCTTGGGGATCGATCCCTTCATCTTACAGATTGCGATCGGAGTGCTGATTGTAGCAGCTGTCCTGATCGACCAGCTCAGCAAGCGCAGGAACGCTTGAGATCGCATACGGCGCTTCGTTCTCGTCCTCGAAACCCGGGCACGCGGAGTGTTGGAGTAATGCGCCAAGTCCGAATTCCCCCCACGAAGCTGCTAAAAACTAAAGAATTGAGCGAACCACACCTCCGTCAACTCGAATAGCGGCCCCATTGGTACCGCTTGATAGCGGGCTGGAATAGTAGACTACGAGACTTGCGACTTCTTCCGGGGTGGCAAAGCGCTGGAGCAAAGAACCGGGCCGTTCATGCTTAAAGAAGTTCGCTTCGATTTCCGGAACGCTCACTTTTGCTTTCTTAGCCAGATTAACCAGGAATTTATTTACTCCTTCGGTGGACGTTGGTCCTACCACGATGGAATTGACGGTTACAGCGGTACCGGTTGTAGTTTCAGCCAAACCTCGAGCTAGCGAGATCTGCATGGTTTTAGTGACGCCGTAATGAATCATATTACTAGGGATATTCACGCCGGATTCACTGGAGATGAAAACGATACGGCCCCATTTCTGCTTGCGCATGAGCGGCAGATAGAATCGGCTGAGGCGCACTCCGCTCAGGAAATTTACTTCGATCAGCTTAAGCCAGTCGTGATCTGAGATTTTCTCGAAAGGTTTAAGCTCACCGATGCCGACATTGTTAATCAGGATGTCTACCTTAGGAAATTGTTTGGTCACCGCCGCCACCGAGTCGCTGTCACTAACATCGGCTACCAGCGGTTCAAGTTTAGCCTCTGGGAGTTGATCTCGAATCTGGTTGATGGCGTCATTTACGCGTTTTTTGGTGCGACCATTAATAATGACGGTCGCGCCTTCTCGGGCCAGACCTGTGGCAATCGCCAATCCAATTCCTGCTGTCGAGCCGGTTACCAATGCCAGTTTTCCATTCAAATCCAGATTCATATCGTGTCAGTAAAAAGAAAATTTACGACGTTACCCTGCTTTAGGCCAGCGTCTTTGGAATGGCAAGCTGGTTGAGTGCGGGTTAGTTACTGCACTCTTGCGGAAACTGGCAGGCCGCAATGGCTACGAGTCGGGAGCCGATCTTTCCGGTGGCCGGTTGGAGCTCTGGTTCCAGAGATCCAACTGAAGCGTTGTCTGACCGACGCTCTCTAGATCGGTGAAGACTACTTTGCCGGGCGCGGATTCCTGAAGATACTTTGGGTCGTACCAGATCGCAGCCCTTAACGATTATGCGCGCTCGACCTATCAGGCTCGAGTATCCGCCTCGCGTCCCCGTTAGCAGCGCTGGCATTTGCGAATATTTCTTTTAACTCTCTGAAGGCTCTTTCGCCAAAGTCGCCTGCAGCCGCCTTCTTAAGGTAAGCGACGACTCGCTGCTCATCTCCTCGAGTTAGCTCGCCTTTGTGTTTGGCGACGACGACCCGTGCGTCATGGAAGAGTTTATTGAACTCCTGCACCGCCTGTTGATCGGCCTTATCAAGATCACCCAGCTTGACGTGCCGTTTCAGCACATCCAACAATTTCAGAATCGTGCTTAGCTGGCTACCATAACTGCCCACGTGATCGATCACCTCCTGTTCCACCTCCTCATCGCCAGCATTGTAGGTAAAAAGACTCGGATTGAAGCTGAACATGCGCGACCAGTTTGTCACTGGATCGTATTTGAAATCTCTCAAAGTCTGCGTGAAAGCTCCAAACCACGGAAAAGATGATGCGCTCATAATCTACCCTCGCCCTGGGGTTTGATTCCGGGCTACACGGTTTTCTGCTTTTTCCGATCAGCTTTTGCGATTTGCCGAGTGACGGCCACAACCCGTGCATCGTTTCCGTCAATGGAGCCCGATCACGCCGGCTTTGATTCGAGGCCGCCCTTGAGAGTAGGTTGGCCCCTGCCGGGCGAGCGCAAGATTCTTACCTGTCTTCCTGCGTAACCCGATAACTGTTCTCCGTGGACTCTGACTTTGAGTCTTGACCCACAAATACTTCCTCAGAATTTCGGAAAGAGGATAGCCCGAAATAGACGAATAGAAGTAGGATACAGTACTTCCGACGACGCGTCCTCAGCATCTGGTGGATCTGAATTTTATACAATAAGCGGTTAGATGCTTTCGCTGTGCATATGACGGCGAGTTTTACAAATGAAGACAAAAGTAATCTGTGGTCGAACGCCCTATATCAGAGAGGGGAAGACAAGGATGAACTCTTGGGACGATAGGCCCGGCGCGATCCTTAGGCCAACCGGACGACAAAGTTTAATCCTGAATGCTCTGCAACTCATCGCCCGAAAAGTTCGCGCAAGAGAATAGGCAATAGCAGGCGCTCGTTCCTCAATCGCCTTGCGGCTCGACGGTTCCTACCTATTGGGTCGAAGACGGCCTGCCGCGCCGTAGGCTTTGCGGAGGCGGGAGGTAGTTAGAATTTATTTACTGATTCCCGCAAGGGCTTTTCCATCAGGCATTTCTGTTACCGTATATATACGTAAGATGATGTACGAGTCGTGTAAGGCGATCCACTTTTTCGGCAACCGCCTCCTTGCCATTCCCTATGGTACGCGCGGTTTTATGCGTTATGAGGACTGCCTCGGTTTATGAAGTACAACATAACTTCAGCAAAGTACTTTCTTGGGTGAATTCAGGAGAGACAGTCGTTATACAACGCCAAAATGTTCCTGTCGCTAAATTGGTCCCCGCCGAAGATAGGGCAACGTCACCATTGCCCGACTTTCTCAAGCGTCTGAAGCAGACTTACAAAGAGGGTGTGCTTCCGGACTCAGCGGGAATCTTGGATGAACTGCGCGAGGACAGGTTTTGACGGCGCTCGCTCTACCCATTCGAAACCGTGGAAGCTACCTCGCGGAACTTACACGCCTCCTCGAGCGAAATGACACCCTCAGCGGCTTCTCGCACCGCCTTCTCGAATAGAGACTTCTCGCCGCGACGCTCTAGGATCCGTTGCAGGTGTAAGGCCGGCGCACGCTCTTGAATGGCGATTTTCACCTCGTCATCAACAATTAAGGCCTCGAAAATCGCTTTCCGGCCACTTACCCCGGTTTTGCGACAGAAGTCGCACTTCCGGCCGCGCCGGACCGAGTTTGCTCCGGCTAACCATTCCGGTTTGATCCCGAGCCGCACCAGAAGTTCTTCGGTTGGTAAGGGTTCCTCGATGGCGCATCGGGGACAGAGTTTTTTTACTAACCGCTGCGAGATCGCTAGTTTCAGGCTGTCGGCAACCATGAAAGGTTGGGCTCGAAAGAGAAACAACCGGTTAGGAACCTCGCAGGCCGAGTTGGTATGCAACGTCGAGATCGCGCGATGACCGGAAGAAGATAATCGCATCAGGGCTTCAACACTTTCTTCGTCGCGGATCTCTCCCATCATGACGACGTCGGGCGCCTGACGCAGAATCCCTCGGGTCCACATGGCAAAGCTGTACGGGCCATCGTCATCGACCTGCGTCTGGCTAATGTTCTCCAGAAAAACTTCGATCGGTGATTCTGCCGTCAGGACGTTATTTTTAACCGCATCAACGGAACGCAGAATACTATAGATCGTGGTGGTTTTGCCCGAGCCGGTCGGTCCGCACAAAATCAATAGCCCATGATCTCCCTCCATTAGGTCCTTGATCGCGCTGACGTAATGAGGCGGCATACCAAGATCAGCCAACGATTTCACGCTCCGTTCGTCGCGCTGCAATCGCAGGACAGCTTGTTCGCCCTGAGCTTGATAGGAGGTGTTGACCCGAAAATCGTATCGTTGGTCCCCGATTTTTATCGGGAAGGTGCCGTCCTGCGGTAGCCGTACGTACTGGATTTCCAGTCCGGAGATCACTTTGATTCGGGAGATCACTTGCTTGGCGATGTGCCCGGGAAAATCTCCTTCTTGGTCGAACCAGTCACCATCGACTTTGTATCGAACCCGCAATTGCTGGGGAAATTCCTGGAACATGATATCGCTCGATCCCAACTCGACTCCCTTGTACAAGATCGAATGCACGAACTTGATCACCGCTTCCTCATCGTTGCGATACCGATGGCTAGAATGCTGCAGACTGTCGGCGTGAATGACTTCTAACCGCTCGTTTTTCCTATCGGCGTGATCCAGGCCAGACATGGATCGCAGGATCCCCGAAGCACTGATGGCCATGCTTTCCGAGGTAGTAATAAACCGCTCCAGGGCTTCGCCGTCGGCTAACACCTGCTGAATGCTGAACCGGTGCCGGAGTGCACCCTCGATCTCGGCTTTGACGTTTGGAGGCAATAACCTCTCGACTGCCAACGTTAGACGCCGCCGCGCACAATACACTGGGCACGCGGAATAGCGTCTCTGCAACGTTGGACTGAACCAATGGTTCACTTTGCCGGAGGGCGAAACTTCACCCAGGTTTATCCAAGGAGTCCCACCATTGGTTATCTCGGTTGCCAGCCTTACATTCGACGGGGCGAGACACATGTTATCGGCGACCAAATTCAGCACCTGCCTGAGTTGATCCGGTTCACACCAAACGGCGGTTAATTTAGGTACACCCCAAAAGGCGTTAAGGACCTGAAAATCAGGCTGTTGCAGTAGCGCATCCAGCCCGGGAATTGACGAAGCAATTGTCAGCTCATTCAGCGTTCGAGCCACCGGGAGGAGTGGAACCGACAGCGCGGGCATTCTGAGGCCATTGGGCGAGAACCGGAGCAATGTCGGGTCGAACGGCGTCAGCGCGCTATCACGAATCAATTTCGAGAGAATCGAGCCCAGCTCGAGATCGAAATTTTTGCTATATCGTTCGATGAGTGAATCCGCCTGCCAGATCGCCATCGGGTTAGTGACGTCACAGGACTCGATATGTTCCAGCAGGAAGCTGAGCTCGTTTTCACGAATGCCCAGAAGCCGGGCGACATGAAAATGAAACAAATGATTGAGATTTTGCAGCGGGTCAGACTGCCGCCACCCATTCGTTGCCGCTAACATGGAGCTCATTCTAGTTAGTAATTGCCGAACACATCGCTACCCCAATCCGCCGCCACGGTCTGTAAGTTACCCGGAGTGATAATCGACGCGGGCTGCGAATCGTCGTTGAAGTCTCCAGCAATGATTATCGGATGCGGGCTGACAATCGAAACAGGGCCGCTTAACGCTGCGGCTCCTCGGATTAAAATAACCGCGTTTGGCAACGGATTACCCACCGGATCCTGAACCACCAGAAAAACAGAACTGAGCTGCTTCGCTCCTGCAGCCGTAAAATCCAAGGCCAGGATAGTTTGCGACGGATTCTGTTTACTCTGGGCCGCAGCAAGCGGCACGATTTGCCGGGTGGCAGTGCCTTGGCTCGGTGAAGAACCTTTAGTCGCCGTCACCTGATAAGTTAAGCTCGCGTTCGGGGGAAACGTTTTTACCAGGCATCCCTTTTGTCCGGTCGGAGTCGTGAAAGTGATATCCGGCCGCGCCACGACCGAAAGCGTGCATTGTGCCTGCAAAAGCGAAAGGTTAAGCCCATTCGAAGCTCCTTGACCGCTG
>JAFAIO010000034.1 GCA_019236675.1 Verrucomicrobiota bacterium | reverse complement strand
GGTCTCCTTCTTGCTCTATCTTCTATTTAAATAATCTAAGGTCTTTTTTAGTCAGGACATGGAGCCCATGACCGGGATTGAACCGGTGACCTCATCCTTACCAAGGATGTGCTCTACCAACTGAGCTACATGGGCATATGTTGTTCTCTTCAATCGGACGAGTTACACCCAGCGTGAAACCACCGATTTTTCGTGCCGGAAATTGGTACCAATCAAAAGGCTCATCAGTCGCAAATCCCGCAAAAAAAAGCCGATCGATCGCCACTCAAGGTCCGTCAAGCGAGCCGGAAACTTAACAAAGAGCGCATTAGCGTCAACAGGATTCTCCGAGGGAAGGATCTAGGAGCTAGAATCCAGGAGCAAGGAGGGTTGCACGGAGATAGGGGATAGGTCGGGCTGGCGCCCGACAGGCTTCTGACCTTTCACCTGTCACCTTTCACTTTTCACAGTTCCCGTCCTAGCTCCTAGCTCCTTCCACGCTTCCCACCGTCTGCTCTTCCCGATTTGTCGGCGCCGGGCTTTCGGCTGGCGCGGACCGATACGTCTCGGCTATACGCTGAACCGACATTGCCCGTCCGCTCTCTTCATCGATATCGACCATGAGCCCGTGCAGTTTGACCTCCCCTTTGGCCACGGGAAAGTTGATAGGCATGCTGCTGTAGAAACGCTGGACGATAGGCTGAATCTCGCGTCCCAAGACAGACTCCGTCGGCCCACACATTCCGGCATCGCAAATGAACGCGGTACCGCCCGGGAAAATCTGGTCATCCGCCGTCTGCACATGGGTATGAGTGCCGGCCACTGCGGACACCTTCCCGTCGAGGAACCTCCCAAGAGCGATCTTTTCGCTGGTGGTCTCAGCATGAACATCAACAAAAATAACCGGCGTTTGCGTCCGGATCTGTTCTACCTCGGCCCACACCCGCCGAAATGGATTTTCCAGGGCCGGAAGCATAAAGGTCCGTCCCTGGACGTTAATCACCCCGACTTTTCCTTTCGCGGTCTCCAAGACGATCGATCCTCCCCCGGGAGTACCTTCAGGATAATTGATTGGCCGGAGCAGACGAGGCTCCGTCTCGATGAACGAGACCACGTCTTTCTGATCCCAAACATGGTCACCGGTCGTGATGACCGCGACTCCGCAACGCAGTAAATCGATCGCCAACTTGGGCGTTATCCCTCGCCCAGCAGCAACGTTTTCCCCATTTGCGACGACAAAATCAATACCCCAGTCGGATTTTAGGGTCGGTAACATCTCGATAACCGCCCTGCGCCCGGGCTCGCCAATGATGTCACCGAGAAAAAGAAGTCGAAGCATCGCCTACCCGAAATTAATTTTGTCTATATAAGGGTGGAACCACCCTGAAGCAAATTTGGCATGCCTGGAAGGATCTTCGAATCGTACTCGTCCTCGTCGTCGTCCTCGAAGAGGCGGAGCAGTGGAGTATCGGAGTGTTGGAGTACTGGGATCCTGAATTCTTCCCATTTAAACTCAGCGCCCGTACGCAAAGACCCGAAGTCGAGGACGAGGACGACGACGAGTACGATTACGAAGCGCTCAGTGACTGGCATTATTCTTATCCTTCTGCTCCAGGCCGGCATGTTGACTCCGTCGTTAGCCGATCCGCTCACCCCGCTCAGCAGCCCGCCGGACTGGGATGAACTCCAGAAGTTTCAGGGAACGATCACCCACGACCAATTTCTTCACCTCTTAAATGACGTGTACGCGGTCGGCGGTGCGGCTCAAAAATGGATCACCGTTGAGGCGAATTGCGCAGAGATTCAGACGTCGGGTAAAAATCGATTCAAGCTAAAGTTCGCAAAGGTTGCTGGAAGGCCGATCTCAAAGTACTGGCACGACCCGAAAACGCTTCCGCCCAACAACGACCAGCCTTTGGCTGGTGTAACCATAGCGCTCGATCCGGGCCATCTAGGTGGCTCGTGGGCGAAAATGGAAGAACGTTGGTTTCAGATTGGGAACGCCGAACCTGTTACTGAAGGGGATCTCACTCTGAAAACGGCGAAAAGTTTGGCCCCTCGACTACAGGAACTTGGCGCGAACGTCGTTTTCGTCCACTCAAAGCCGGGGCCGGTCACCTCTCTGCGTCCCGAGGATCTTCGCTCGGAGGCACGCGCTTCTCTGAAATCGCGCGACGTTCATCCCATCTTACAGACTTACAAAGGTCCGGCCGACCTGGAAAAAGAGCATTCGATCACTTGGGAGGCGGAACGCCTTTTTTACAGAGTGGCCGAGATTCATGAAAGAGCGAGGCGCGTCAACCACACCCTGAAGCCGGACCTGACTATATGCCTCCACTTTAACGCGGAGCCTTGGGGTGACCCAGTCAATCCAACTTTGACCGATATAGACCATCTCCACTTGATCGTGAACGGCGCATACGCCGAATCCGAGCTAACGTACGCAGACGTTCGTTATCAAATGCTCCGGAAACTGTTGAGCCAGTCGTTCGACGAAGAATTGGGCATCGCAGAAAGCGTCGCTCACTCCCTGTCCGAAACCACCAAACTGCTTGCCTACCACTACAAGGGCGACAATGCGCATCCGGTCGGGACTAGCGGCTATGTCTGGGTTCGCAATCTATTGGCTAACCGCCTCTATCACTGCCCGGTTGCCTATGTAGAGTGTTACGTGATGAATAGCCGCGAATTCTTCGACCGATTCCAAGCCGGAGAATACGAAGGTCTGCGGGAATTCAATGGCGTAATGCACAAAAATATCTACGCCGAGTATGCGGATGGGGTGGCGCAAGGGCTGGCGGATTATTTTCGCGCGGCCAGGGGCGGAGGGAAAGCAGAGGTGACTAGTGATTGGTGATTGGTGATTGGTGATTGGTGGGTCCCTGCAGGGCGCCGATGACACGCGAAGGTCGGCCGCGCGTGGCAGATTGCTCCAGTGTCTACGGGTAGGCCCGGAGCCTTCCACCAATCACGAATCACTAATTACCAATCACTTTTGACTCTCACATTTCACCTTTCACGTCTTACTTTTTGCTTCCGATTCCTTCGGAACGTTGTTCATTATACCTGCTCCCGCACCGGATCCTTCGTGCCGGTTGCCGGATCAATCCCCCAGATTATGAGAACACGCGTTCTACACACTTGGGCAACCCGTCTCGGTATGCCTATAAGAAACGGAAAGCCTGCCGCTATAGGATTCGGGCTTTCTTTACCAATTCTCGGCGCCATGGCGGTGCTGTTTTCGCCTATCCATGCCGCGGCCGCAGACAAAGCCATCTACTACTGGATTTCGCATGGCTCGCCGACCGACCCGGTCTGGACCTATTTCCTCCAAGGAGCGGAGCAATGGGCGAAAGACACCGGTAACGATGTCCGGACTTCGTTTCACAGTGGCGATGTGCCATCACACCAAGAAGCCGTCAGGGCCGCGATTTCGGCGAAAGCGCGAGGAATCGTCACCAGCACCCCGGACCCGGGCAGCTTGACGAAGGTCATCGCTGAGGCCCATGCCGCCGGTATTCCGGTGATCATCATGAATACCGAGGACAAAACCAGCGGTCGAGATGCTTACGTTGGCGGTGACAACGTGGCCATCGGCCATCGCTGGGCCCAATATCTGGTCGACCATAACTTCGTCAAAAAGGGTGACTTTGTCTGGATGCCGGTGGAAGTGCCCGGCGCCACCTACCAGACCCTGGAAACACAGGGCATCGACCAAGTGTTTAAGCCGGCCGGGATAAATTATGAAATCACCGAGGCCAAACTCGACCAGGCAGAAATCATCACCCGTATGTCCGATTATCTGACGGCTAATAAGAGCAAGATTAAGGCGATCATCGGTCTGGGCGATTTGGTTACCGGCAGCATCAAGCGGGTCTTTGATCAGGTTCACGTCAAGGCCGGCGAGATTCCGGTGGTTGGTTGGGGCAACTCGATCGATACGGCGCAAGAAGTCCTCGATGGATACGTAAACGCGGCGATGTGGCAAGATCCGCAAGCAACCAGTTACCTGGCGCTTTCGCTGGCTTCAATGACCGCCAGCGGTATCCCGCCCGGGTTCGACATCAGCGTCGGCACTTTGTACGAGAAGGATAAGGCCGGGACTTACCTGAAAATAATGCAGGGTTCGGGGCACAAATAATTGGGCATAAAGGCACTCCTACAAAAGGTCGTCTCTCAGCCCGAGTTCGGGCCTTTCGTGTTGCTGGTTGTGGAGATCGCAGCTTTTAGTCTGCGGTCTCCCGCCTTCCTTTCAGCAGGAAACATCAGCAACCTGCTGGCTTTTACACCCGAGCTCGGCATGATCACCCTGGGGATGACCCTGTTAATGACTGCCGGCGAGTTCGATTTGTCGGTGGGCTCGGTATTCGGCTTTGCGCCGATTATCATGTGGACGCTTTACAATACCCACATTGCGCCGCTCGAGGTCGGATTTGTGGTCGCGCTTTTGTTCGCGGTGATTGTCGGCCTGGCCAACGGCTGGTTCGTGACCTACCTAAAGATTCCGTCGTTCTTGGTCACCTTAGGAATGCTGCTGGTGGTCCGGGGAATTGCGCTCTACGTAACAGACGGCTTTCCCCAACGCACCTGGACCGCGGATGCACCACTGATGAAGATCGTGGTTGGCGAATTCGCAATTGGTGACCTGTATATCTACGCGTCCCTGCTTTGGTTCATTTTGTTCGCTATCATTCTGGGCTACGTCCTTACTGAGTCGAAAGCGGGCAATTGGATACAGGCTGCCGGCGGAAACCCGGAGGCAGCTCGGGCCCGAGGAGTGCGGGTTACTTATACCAAGATCGCGCTATTTATTTTAACCGCAGTATTGTCCGCTTATGCCGGCATCACGAGCTCGATCCGAGTTTCCGCAGCCAACCCTAATAGCGGCACCGGGTATGAACTGGAGGTTATTGCCATGGTGGTGATTGGCGGGACCGCACTAACCGGCGGACGGGGAACCATCATTGGCACTGTCATCGGCGTCCTGATCCTGCGCACCATGCGCAACGGAATCGTACTGATCGGTGTGCCCGGTTTAGCCTACAATATTTTTGTCGGAGGAATCATTTTGGCGATGATGGCACTCCATTCCTGGCTCGAACGCCGTCACCACGCTGGAACATGAAATTCACCACAGAGACACGGAGTTCACAGAGGGATTTCACCACAAAGACACAAAGGCCACCAAGATCGGGTCACTAAGACCGACTATCGGATTCTACTATTGTAACCTTAACAAGGTTCTTACTCCGATCTGCTAGATTCACCCCCCCATTTTGCAAGGATAGCCCTCCTGAGACATTCAAAGGTCACGAGCGCCACAAAGAATGAAAACCAAGCAACTATTTTTCAGAACTTCGTGTCCTTCGTGCCTTTGTGGTGACATTTTCTCTGTGTCTCTGCGGTGAATTTCTCTAGTTATGCCAGAAGAACTGGTCCGGATGGACCGTATCAATAAGTTTTTTGGCCGGGTACAGGCGCTGAACGATGTCACCCTCTCGGTCAACCGAAACGAGATTGTCGGCTTGTTAGGGGACAACGGCGCCGGAAAATCGACTCTAATCAAGATCCTGTCTGGCGCATTGCCGGCCGACAGCGGGGATATTTTTGTGCATGGCAACCGAGTCAAGATTCGGAACACCACGGACGCCATGGCGTTGGGTATTGAGACGATCTATCAAGATTCGGCTCTAATTTCGCAGCTCTCTATTGCTCGTAATCTGTTTCTTGGTCGTGAACCGTTAAAGAGTCCCCGTTTCTTTGATCGCCTCGATCAGGACACGATGAATGAGGTCGCCCGTAAACTGCTAAAGCAAGTCGGTATTAAGAAAGAAATCCCGCCGACCACTCCGATTAGCGCTCTATCCGGAGGGGAACGCCAGGCGGTGGCCATTGCCCGCGCGATGCATTTCGAGAGCGAATTGATCATTCTGGACGAACCGACCAACAACCTCGGCGTTGAAGAAACTCAGGGTGTACTTCGCTTCGTCCGCGGCGCTCGTGATTCCGGGCATTCCTGCATCTTGATCGCTCACAACATCTACCACGTCTTTCAGGTGGTCGACCGGATCATTGTTCTGCGTCGGGGCAAAACCGTGGCGGACGACATCGACCCGAAGCGCACTACCATAGAAGCGGTGGAGAGCATCATTACGGGCATGCCAATCTCGGCCTAGAATCGAAATTCACCACAAAGACACAGAGGACACGAAGACAGAGAATAGGGTCCGCGGCCACCGAAAGTCTGCGGGGTAATCCGCTGATCCTAAATTTTCGGTTCTAAGGTTGACCTATCCTTTGGGCCGATCTAACCTACGCTTCTTTTCGACGGGCTGTGGCTCAGCTTGGCTAGAGCGCCACGTTCGGGACGTGGAGGCCGTGGGTTCGAATCCCACCAGCCCGATTTTAATACGCCGGTATCGCCGAGATCATCGTCAACGCCGGGAACGAGAACGCCAAGTGCTCGTGGAAAAACCTGTTTGGTGGGGCCAGGCTCCCGAACGACCAAAAGGTTTTCGCAGGGCGATTAGTATTCACATGACACCGAACCCTGCTAGACTGCTGGCGTGCCGAGCCGTGGCCCAGCGCTTAACCACGGCTCGGCGGGTTCTTTAGCAGGATATATCAATCGGCCGTGATCGCGCATTATGCCTGTTGAAACGTCACTGCCTTTCGGGAGCCTCGCCCCATCAATCAGTCCTCACCAATCACCGCGAAGCATCAACCGCCGCCTGGTACGCGTCGTAGATCTCGCGTCCGAAACAAACAAAAATGACGCTTTCGGGTAACTCATTTGTGTCGAGATAGGCGATCGTCTCCCGCATCGCGATCTGGCAAGCGTCCTGGATAGGATAACCGTAGATCCCGCAACTGATCGCTGGAAAGGCGATGTTCCGCACGTGATGTTTCGTGGCCAAGGCCAGCGAGTTCCGATAGCAGCGACCCAGAAGCTCTGGCTCGCCCCGATCCCCTCCTCCCCAGATTGGCCCTGCCGTGTGGATGATGTATTTCGCAGGCAAACGGTACCCGGCCGTAATTCTCGCCTCGCCAGTTGGACATCCCCCCAAGGTCCGGCATTCTGCTAAAAGTTCCGGACCAGCCGCCCGATGGATCGCTCCGTCCACACCGCCTCCGCCGAGCAAAGACGTATTAGCAGCGTTTACGATGGCATCCACTTGTACTTTGGTTATATCTCCTTCTAACAGTGAAACTCGCAATAGCGGCGCCATAGTTCTTGTCGTTAAGTAACTGTTGCTCTCACCAGACCGTCAATTCACTCAGGTACGAAACGCTGAAAAGAAAGCCGATAACAACATGGAAACTGGATCGCTCTTCCGCAAATTATTCGCTCAGGCAGTGGGTTTACTGATGATTTGTATAGGCGCGAGTTTCCCCGCTCTGGCGCAAGAAAACACTCCGAATGCTGAACCTTCTGCAAGTCAAGAAAGCCCTACGCCTCAGGAAACCAGCCCGGCTAAGCAGGGTCGCGCGAATCCTGATAAGATGAAGCAGCGCCAGTTAGCGCGCCTGCAAAAGATTCTTCAGCTAACCCCAGATCAACAAACCAAGATAACTCCGATCATCAGCAATTACGTTGACCAGTTGGTAGCGGTGAGAAATGACAGCTCGTTGCAACCCGGAGCAAAGAAGGCCAAACAGAAAGCGCTGCGCAAACAGTATAACCGCCAACTTCGCTCACTCCTGACGCCGGAGCAAAGGCAAGCGCTGAAGAACGCGAGAGGCGGCCAGAACCAGGGTAAAGGCCAGAACCAGAATCAAAACCAGAACGGCAATCAGG
>JAFAIO010000475.1 GCA_019236675.1 Verrucomicrobiota bacterium | reverse complement strand
CGGGATCTTGAGCTGCGTTACCCGGAATCGAACTCGACCATCTCGGTATCAATGGAGCCCCTTCTGGAGGACGTCGTCGGGCAATATCGGATGACGCTGTACCTTTTGCTGGCTGTTGTCGGATTGGTACTCCTGATCGGTTGCGCGAATGTAGCGAATCTATTGCTGGGGCGAGCGATTGTCCGCCAGCGAGAGATCGCGTTGCGCTCGGCTTTGGGTGCAAGCCGGGCGAGGCTGATTGTCCAGCTGTTATTGGAAAGCGTCATATTAGCGGTACTTGGTGGTGGACTGGGATTACTCACAGCCCAGGTAAGCCTCGGCACGATTCTCGCGTTAGCGCCTCACGATGTTGCTCGCTTTCAGCAGACTCATGTGAACGGAGCTGTGCTCCTGTTTACGATGATCGTGACGTTAGGGAGCGGCTTGGTGTTCGGTTTGTGGCCTGCATTGAAAACATCTCGGGTCAATCTCCGAGGGACACTTGAGGCTGGTGGCGGCCGTGGTACAACGGGTGCCGCCGGACGTCAACGGAGCCAAGGGCTGCTTGTAATTGGTCAAGTGGCACTGGCTAGTCTATTGTTAGTGGCCGCTAGCTTGCTGATTCAAAGCTTTCAAGGGTTACAAAACGTGCCTCTGGGGTTTGATCCCCATAATTTACTCACTGTCGCGATTAAATTGCCGAACTCAACGTATCAGGCTCAGCCTGATGAACCGGCAAAAACTGCGGACACTGCTGCCTTTTATAGCGCACTGCTCGAGCGAATGCAGAGCATCCCCGGCGCCGAGAGCGTAGCTCTGGGAAATGGTCTCCCCTTTTGCGGTAGCTATGGTTTCACCGATTTCGGTATCGTCGGGCAGCCGGAGCCGAAGCGTGGAGAAGAGCCGACTGCTGAAATTGAGTCTATTTCGCCAGATTATTTCAAGGCTCTCAAGATCCAATTGATCAGTGGCCGCGCCTTCGACGCGGAGGATAGAGCCGGGAAAACGCCGGTCGCTATCATTGACGAGAAACTGGCAAATCGGTGTTTCCCTGGTCAAGATCCGATTGGTAAGCAAATCGCCGAAGACCCGCACAAACCCGACTCTGTGAAATATACCATCATTGGGATGGTAAGGATTGTGCGGTATAGTGATTTGGCAAACGAGCCGAAACAAGCCGAGCTTTATTTCCCGGTTTCCCAGAGACCGGACGTGCGGATGACAGCCGTGATGAGAACTAAAGGTGAGCCGCTAAAATTTGCTTCCGCCGTCAGAGAAGCAGTGCAATCGGTCGATCCGAGACTGCCAGTCTTTAATATCAAGACCATGGAAAGCCAAATCAGCCAAGAACTGGTTACGCAGCGGCTATCGGTCATTTTAGTTGGTTTGTTTTCGGTCCTTGCCCTTTTCTTGGCGGCAGTTGGGCTATACGGGGTATTGGCCTATTCGATCGCTCAACGCAGCAGGGAGATCGGAATCAGGATTGCACTAGGAGCGGACTCCGGCACCATCCTCGGTTTGGTTGCCCGCGAAGGTCTAATGATAGTCGGCTTGGGTCTGATCTCCGGTGTACTCGGGTCACTGTTTTTGACGCGTCTGATCCAGAACCTTCTTTACGGTGTATCCGGCACTGATCCGGTCGCGCTGCTAACCGCTGTTGGTGTCCTGGGATTAGCCGCTTTCCTAGCCTGCATAGTGCCCGCTCTGCGCGCCATCCGCATCGATCCAATCATCGCCATGCGGGAATGAATTGGAATTTCAGCACAGAGCAGACTTCGCCCTTCGATTCCATATTTGAGCTAAAGCAAGGGGGGCTACGTCGGCCAAGGACACGGAGGACACAAAGGAAGACTATAAAATCCGCAGATTACGCAGATTAACGCAGATTTCGGCTTTGTGGCATATTTGAGCGGATGAACCGGCGAAGGATGATGTGGGCTTCGGATTAAGCGCTAGGCCGAGATCCGAGATCTGAGATCTGTAGATCACTTAGATTGCTTTTCTTAAACCTGCGGATATTAAATAACGAACCAGCGCGTAATCCGGAATCCAGATCGTTCGGCAGGGATGCTTCGTGCGAATACACCCCAAAGCCGAAATCTGCGTTAATCTGTGTAATCTGCGGATTTTAAATCTGTCTTTGTGTCCTCTGTGCCCTTGGCCGACCTAGCCCTCCTTGCTTTAGCTCAAGTATGGAATAGAAGGGCGAAGTCTGCTCTGTGGTGATATTCCGGTTTCTTTATGTCGGGTCAGATCGTTGCTTTAGGTGGCGGCGGGTTTTCGATGGAGCCGGACAACTTGACGTTGGACCGGTACATCCTTTCGTCGTGGCGAGACTTGGACCGGGAACCGCGAGTGTGCTTCATACCGACTGCCAGTGGAGATAGCGCCGATTACATCGGCCGGTTTTATTCTGCCTTCGAGAAATTACCATGCCGGCCAACGCACTTGGCGTTGACGAATCCGCAGGCCGCGGATCCGGGATCTGCCGTTCTGGAGAACGACCTCTTCTACGTTGGCGGAGGGAATACTCGAGAAATGCTAGGGGTCTGGCGCGAATGCGGACTGGATCAGGGATTGAAAGAAGCCTGGCAGGCGGGCAAAATCTTGTGTGGGATCAGCGCCGGGGCAATCTGCTGGTTCGAACAAGCGATCAGTGATTCCGTGGTAGAAGGAGAATTACACCCGTTGAAATGTCTGGGCTTTCTTCCGGGAACCGCTAGCCCCCATTACGATGAACCTGGTCGACGCGAAACGTTTCATCGCTGCTTGGTGTCCGGTGAGGTGAGCGCAGGCTACGGCATTGACAACAGCGCGGCCCTGCATTTTGAAGGAGAAAGGCTAATTAACGTGGTGATGTCTCGGCCTGGGGCCTGCGCTTATCTCGTTACGCTGGTGAACGGCCAGGTGGTTGAAAGGAAAGTCCGAACAGAACCGACGGAATAACCCCAACCGAGATCCGTCGCCTCCAATATTCGTGTCTATTCGCGTGCATTCGCGGTTACTTTTGTTATCGCTTACTTACCGTAATGCATGCTCTGGTATCCCATTTTCGCCGCACTCTACGACGACTGTTGAAGTCTCCATGGTTCACCGTCATCACTGTTCTTGTGCTGGGGTTCGGAATCGGGGTTAATACAGCGGTCTTTAGCCTCATCGATACCGTTCTGCTCAAGCCTTTGCCGTATCCTGAATCCGATCGCCTGGCGATGGTCAGCATGCCGGTTCGAGGCACGGACGAGGCCCCGATTGATTATCCGGATTACCTCGATTTCACGGCGGTGCAGCGTAGCTTCAGCAGCATCGGTCTCGAGAATTTCGAGTATTTTGATCTCACCGAGAACGGATCGACCGAGCGCGTTAACTGCGCGTTTGCCTCTGCCAGCGCTTTTGCGGTGAACAGTCTGCACTCTGTTCTTGGCCGCACTTTCACCGCGGATGAAGACAAACCGGGGGGAGCGCTAGTCGCCGTCTTGAGTGAGCCATTCTGGAGCGCGCATTATCATTCCGATCCGGCGATTATCGGTAAGACGTTGGTACTGAATGGCCAAAGCTTCCAGATCATCGGAGTAATTCCTCCGGAGGCCGAAAATCGAACTCCGCCCAAAGTTTACGTACCATTAAATTCAGCGGACATCGTGGGCTCTTGGGGCCAATGGAACGGATGGCGGAGCCGGAACGCGCATATTCTGAATTGCCTCGGAAGATTGAAACCCGGAGTCAGCGCCGCGCAGGCACAAGCTGAGCTGGAAGTAATCCATCGCAACCTCATCGCCCGGTACCCAGAGGACGAAGGATATACGATTCGAGTTACGCCGATGCTCGAGGTTGAGGTGAAAGATTATGCAACAACGGTCTGGATACTTGGCGCGGCGGTCGCCTGCCTCTTAATTATTTCAACCGCTAATGTCGCTACACTACTTCTGGCCCGAGCGCTGCATCGCACCCAGGAAATCACCATCCGCGCGACACTGGGTGCTTCTCGTTTCCGGTTGGCTAGCGAGTTATTGGCTGAAAGCGCGCTGCTATCGTTCTTTGGCGGCATCATTGGTGTCGTCATCGCTTTCTGGGTCATCGGGCTCATTAAGTCAATCGCTCCGGCGGATATGCCGCGCGTATTCGCGACCGGCATCGACGGTGAGGCCCTGCTATTCTTTTTTGTCGTCGCAGCGATAACAGCCTTACTCTCGGGCCTGTTGCCAGCCGTCATTAACTCGAAAGCGAATCTGGCATCTAGCCTAAGGGCGGACGGTAGTCGCAGCGTTACTGCGGGACCACGTCGTCAGAGGACCCAGGCTCTCCTCATGATCGGCCAGGTCGCTCTGGCGTCTGTGATGTTAATCGCTGCGGGGTTACTGGTGCGTAGCCTTCTAGCCGCGCAAAGTGTCCCGCTTGGGTTCAATCCGAGTCACGTTCTAACCGCCCAAATCTATCTCACGGATAAGAACCATCAGGACCCGGTTCGGACACGGGCATTTTTCGAGTCGCTATTGGATCGCGTGCGCCGGATTCCGGGTGTGGTGGATGCCGCCGTCAATGATAACGCGCCATTTTCCTGGGAGGATGGTTATAGCACCCCCTTCCTGATTCCAAGCCAGCCTCCGCCTCAACAGGGGCGAGAGCCCAGATTGGATATGTCGATCGTTTCAACCAACTATTTCAAAACGCAGCAGATCCCTTTGTTGGCAGGCCGTGATTTCAAAGCAGATGATCAAACCGATCGCGAGTCTGTGGTGATTATTAGCAAATCGTTCGCCCAACGATTTTTTCCCAATGAGAATCCGCTCGGCAAACAAGTAGAAAATCTCGGTACAACCGTCACGTCTAAGGTGAGCACGATCATTGGCGTCGTCGATAACATTGTCCATGGAGGACCGGACCATCACCCCTCACCGTTCGATGCCTATTACCCGTTTAACCAACAAACGGAGCGATATGGGCTGCTGCTAGTCCGGACCCTCGGGGACCCAGCCGGAGTAACAGCGGAGATCAAGGCCGCTGTGGAATCGATTGATCCCTCTGTGCACCCGGAAGCGCTGGCGAGTTATGAGGAATTGATTTCCACAAAATTCGCCACGCGCAGCCTTGCCGTGCTGCTAGTCTCTTTGTTTTCGGCGGCTGCGCTTCTCCTGTCCGCGATCGGACTTTATGGCATTCTGGCGTACTCAGTGACCCATAGGGCTCGGGATATCGGCATTCGCGCTGCTATGGGCGCCGATCGCCGGCAAATCTTGAGCCTGGTGCTCTTTGAGGGTTTTCGTTTGGTTGGAATTGGCCTCTTGATCGGAATCAGCGCCGCGCTCCTGGCGGGCCAATACATCCAAAGTGTTCTTTATGGTGTTTCCCCGGTTGATTTTATTACGTTAGCCGGCGCTATCATTGTACTTGGTGTTACCGGATCTTTGGCCTGCCTGTTTCCCGCTTTGCGAGCGAGTAAGATTGATCCTATTATCGTGCTGAGAGAGTAGCGGCGGAAAAGAGAGGAAAAATCTCACGCAAAGCCGCAAAGACGCAAAGGTTCTGAGGAGTCTATTAGTGAATCGCGTGGTCTGATAAAGTGCGGGAGCGCACTGGTGATCTAGTTCGAGCGGATAAACCACCTCGAATCGTGGCTGGCAAAACGTTCCACTAGTTTAAATACGATCGAACGCCTGAACGGGGTCTACGATTCCCCAATGAACTTCCGGCTTGTCCAAGGTTTAGTGTCTTGGAATCTCAGTAATCGTCTTATGTCTTTACCTTTGCGCCTTTGCGTCTTTGCGTGAGATTTTTCTTTGTTTTCGACCTTGCTGAGCCCTTGCGACTATTCCCCTGATCGTCTCAAACTGAGACGCTGGCTTCTCAAATTGAAACTGCCAGCTAAAATCGAATCACACACAGAGCCAGGAAGGCGCTAAGAAATGGCTCACTACTTGGAGGATTTCAGTCCTTGTGCCGCGCCCGCAACGCTTCGCGTAGCAATGCGGGCGGGCCGTTGTGTCTTCCTGTGAGATTATTGCCGTTCCTGTTTTCGAGCCTCGTGGCACAGATACTGCCTCAGATTCGGCAGGGATGCGCAGCCTGGTCTCACAACTCCGCTATACGGTCCGGCTATTGCTCAAATCGCCCGGATTTACTGTCCCCGCTGTCTTAGTTCTTGCTCTCGGCATCGGAGCAAACACAGCCATCTTTAGCCTAGTGAACGGGGTACTTCTGAAGCCACTGCCGTATCCGAAAGCAGACCGGCTGATGGCGATCCGTCAGACTGTTCCAGGCTTCGACAGTTTTCCCTTGGACTATCCTGACTATCTCGATTTCAGGAGACAGCAGAAAAGCTTTGAAGACCTTGGAGCTTTCTATGGCGATCGCTTTACGATCAGCGGGCAAGGAGATCCCGAGTTGATTTCTGGCATGTATGAAACCGGGAGCCTTTTTAAAGTGTTCGGCAGACCGTTTCTGCTGGGGGGTCCGTTTGGCGAAACCGAGGACAAATCCGAGACGCGTGCCGTAGTCGTGATCAGTGAGCACCTTTGGAAGGCGAAGTTCCAACAGGATCCGAAAGTAGTCGGAGCGAGCTTAACATTGGACGGTCGCCGTTATGAGATCGTGGGGGTGACACCGCCTCAAGCAAATGAAGGAGGCGGAGCTGATGTTTATTTACCGCTCACTCAGTTCCCTTACTTGCACGATCTGGAAACAAATCGTGGCGGTCACGTTTTAGGTGTGATCGGGAGACTGAAGGACACGGTGACGCTGCTACAGGCCCGAACGGATTTAGAAGCAATTAGTAAACGACTAAACGCTGATTACCCTACGACGAACACCAAAGTCGGTATTCGATTGATTCCTTACCTCGACTGGGTCGTTGGCGACTACTCGGCTAGCTTATGGCTACTGGAAGGTTCGGTCGTTTGCTTGCTGCTTATTACGTGTGCGAACGTTGCAAATCTTATCATCGGCAGGGCTCTAGGGCGGCGAACAGAAGTCATGATCCGGGCAGCCCTCGGCGCGAGTCGGAAGCGATTGTTTGCCCAGCTGCTGTTAGAAACGTTGGTCCTGGTTTTGGTCGGAGGAATCCTTGGTCTAGTGCTCGGTTTTTTCGGGATGCATCTCATCAAGCTAGCCTGTCCCGAGAATATTTCCCGCTTTCAAGAAGTCGCGACTGATGGCGCCTCATTGATCTTCGTTCTGAGCGCCAGTGTCGGGACCGCTCTGCTTGCAGGTGTTTTGCCCGCGCTTGCAGGTTCAAATGCGGACCTGACTCCGGCCCTAGGAGAAGGTGGCGAGCGCAGTGCAACCGGAAGCCCGCTAAGGCGACAAAAACAATCATTCTTGGTGGCAGGCCAGGTGGCACTGACGTTCGTTCTCTTGACGGCCGCCGGCCTTCTCACGCGGAGTTATCAAGCTTTGCATGATACCCCGCTGGGATTTAACCCTAGACATATTCTCATCGGCGATATTTACCTGAGAGGCAGCAAATATCCAGATACTACAAAGTGTAGGTTGGCATGGGATACTATCTTGGATAGGTTGGCGCGCCTGCCTGGCGTTAACGGAGCAGCGGTGAACACCGATTTACCATTCAGGTCTGGAGCGGCGATCCTGTTTGGTGTTGAAGGACAACCCGACCCAGAGCCGGGTAAAGAGCCTGCGGCGGAGCCGCAGCTGGTTTCGGCAAACTATTTTTCAGTCCTGGGAATTCCTCTTCTACGAGGAAGAACGTTCGGGAATCAAGATCAGCCAGACAGCGAGCGAGTCGTTATCATTAGCAACAGCATCGCACGACAATTTTTTTTCGGCCAAGACCCGATTGGAAAACAACTCAATGATCTGGGCGATAAGGTTGGTCAAAAAAACGTTCTTTACACCATAGTTGGGGTAGTACCGGACGTTGAACATAATAGTCCGGACGCTCAACACGCTATGTTTCAGACCTACTATCCATACTGGCAAACTCCCGATGCGATGGACCTGGGGACAGTAGTATTATCCGTCGAGCAGCAACCTGACAGCGTCTTGCCGGCAGTGCGCAAAACGATTGCTTCTATTGATCCAGATCTACCGTTTTCAGGTGGCGCCCGTTTTGATCAGCTTATCGAGAAGGGCTTTGCCGGGCGTCACCTTTCGATGCTCGTGGTTAGCCTTTTTTCTGGTGGCGCTCTAATTCTGGCAACGGTCGGGTTGTACGCAGTGCTTTCCTACTCGGTCAGCCAGCGACGTCGTGAAATGGGGGTGCGCATTGCCTTGGGGGCAAGGGCTCATAATATCCTTCGGTTAGTAGTTAGCCAAGGGCTTCGCATCGGCGCTATCGGGCTTTTGATGGGAGTGCTTGCCGCCGCAATCTTAGCCCGTCTCATCGAAGGTACGCTGTATCACGTGCCGGGCACTGATCCCCTGACTTTTCTAACCGCGGCTTCTATCCTTTGCCTGGCGGCGTTAGTTGCCTGCCTTTTCCCGGCGATCCGGGCGACACGAGTCGATCCCATCAAGGCTCTACGAGAATGAAATAATTCACCACCAAGACACAAAGAACACAAAGTGGTCAGTCCGGTTTTGGTAGAGCTTTTCATCATTCCGATCTTTGTGTCCTCTGTGTCTTTGTGGTGAATTTTCCTAACCCCTAATGCGCAGCCTAATCTCCCGTCTCCGGTACACCATCCGGCAGTTGCTGAAGTCACCCGGTTTCACCATGACTGCCGTTTTGATCCTCGGACTGGGGATAGGAGCGAATACAGCGATCTTTAGCTTGGTTAACGGAGTACTATTAAAGCCGTTACCTTATCCGAAGGCGGATCGGTTGTTCCATTTGTATCACACTTTCAAAACGGCTGACACGAACCCGTTCGACTACCCTGATTTTGCCGACTTTTGCGCCGCACAGCACTCATTCAGCGGATTAGCAGCTTACGCTCTTGATTGGTTCCATCTATCGAACCGAGGTCAGGCCGAGCAAATTCCGGGTCTTTATGTGACAGCGGCATTTTTTAGAGTAATGGGCCGGACTTTAACTTTGGGGCGCCCATTAGATGAGGCTGACGATAGACCAGGGTCCGGCGCAGTAGTTGTTCTCAGCGAACATTTATGGCGAAGCCGTTTCAACTCGGACCCAGGTATCATTGGTGCTAGCATCGTTTTAAACTCCCGGAGCTTCCAAGTGGTGGGTGTTACCCCTGCGCAAGCAGACGAAGGGTTTAAGGTCGAGCTGTATATCGCGACGAACCAAGATCCGGATTTCGCTCCGAACAAAAAGATCCGTCGGGGAGCGTTCGAATACGATTGCGTCGGCCGTCTAAGAGACGGGGTCACTTTGCAGGAGGCGCAGGCCGACCTGGAAGTGATTCAGCAGAATTTGATCGCTCTATATCCAGCCACGGATGCCGGCTTTGGGATTCGGATTGCTCCCTACCTGGAGGGTGTGGTCAGCGATTACTCGACCACGGTCTGGCTTTTGGAAGCGGCAGTCGCTTGTTTGCTGCTCGTGACTTGCGCCAATGTTGCGAATCTACTTTTTGCGCGGGCTCAGGAACGACTCAGAGAAGTAAGTATCCGAGCGGCCCTCGGTGCTAATCGGACTCGACTAGTGACCCAGCTTCTAACGGAAAGCCTGGTGCTCTCCCTAGGTGGAGCCATTCTGGGTGTTGCGGTTGCGGTCTGGTCGTTGCAAGCCATTAAGAGTGCTGATTCGTCCGACATCCCCAGGATACAGGAAGTAACGGTTGATAATGCCTCGCTGGCGTTTGTTTTCCTGGTCATGTTAGCAACTGCCCTGGCCTCCGGACTTTTGCCGTCTTGGAGTGGCTCGAAAGTTGATCTTGCCTCCGCTTTGAATCGGGAAAGCGAGCGGGCTGGAACATCAAACCACCGGCAACGAAACCAGGCGATTTTGGTAGCGGTGCAGGTAGCGCTTTGTTGCCTTCTCCTGACTGGTGCAGGTTTGTTGATGCGAAGTCTGCAAGCGATCCAGAGTGTCTCTCTTGGCTTCAGGACGGACCATATTTTGACTGCGGAAGTCTATCTCGCTGACGCGAAATATCCGACCCAAACCGCCTGCAATCTTTTCTTTGGCGAGCTCTTGGAGAAAGTCCAGCAATTACCCGGAGTCATGTCAGCCGCGGTCGTCGATGATCTACCCTTTAGCGGCGGGTTTGGCATGAATGCTTTTGGTATTGTTGGTCAGCCTGATCTTCCGCTGAAAGATATGCCGACGTTGAGAAGCCAGATCGTGTCAATCGATTACTTTCATACGCTAGGAATCCCATTGTTACACGGACGGCTGTTTGACGAGCGGGACGGTTCGGATAGAGAAAAAGTGGTCGTTGTTAGTGACGAGTTTGCCGACCGTTTCTTCCCCGGGCAGGATCCGATTGGCAAACAAATCCATGATGTGAACAGCATCGGGCTTAAGCCGAACACCTATACTATCATCGGTACTGTGCCGGCGATTCAGCATGATCGCCCCGATTTTCCGCGGGCACCTCATCAGGTTTACTTCCTTTATTCTCAGTCGCCTTATGCGCCCCGAATCACGAATGACTTTACCTTGTTGCTACAAACCCACGCTGATCCCATGGCGCTCGTCACTGCGTTGCGGCAAGTCGTTTCGGAAATTGATCCTAATTTGCCTTTAACCAGTACTTATCCGTTCGGTCAGGTAATTTATGACTCATTCGCGTCGCGCCGGCTTCAAATGACCTTAGTGGGTGTCTTTTCCGCGGCAGCCCTCGTTCTCACCGTTGTTGGCTTGTATGCCGTGCTTTCGTATTCGGTCAGCCTTCGAAAACGCGAGCTCAGCATCAGGATTGCTTTGGGAGCGCAAGTATCCAATATTCTTGGGCTGGTGGTCGGACAGGGTCTGAAAATCGCCGCCGTCGGTTTAGTAGCAGGGCTTGTCTCTGCGGTTTTGCTCAATCGCTTCATTGAAGGGACGTTGTTTGGCGTTTCGGCGGCAGACCCATTATCGTTGGGTGCGAGCGTGCTCGTTTTGGTTGCAGCCGCGTTGCTAGCCTGTTTGTTACCCGCGTTGCGAGCGACAAGGATTGATCCAATTAGGGCGTTGCGCGAATGAACACGAATTAACGCGAATAAAAACGATGAATAAAAGTAACTCGGTCGACAGAGCCCAATTGTGTACACCGAGCCCTGTGCCACGCGATAAAAAAGAACAGTGCCAATTTTCCGACTCTGCTCGACCGGGCGAGTCAAAATTCTATTCGTGTCAATTCGTGTGCATTCGTGGTTTTCTGTCCTTCTCTGTGTCCTCTGTGCCTTTGTGGTGAGATTTTTGACATGATCGAACTGAAGAACGTCGAGAAAAGTTATAAATTAAAGAACGGGTTTTACTACGTGTTGCGGCAGATCAATCTGACCGTTGAACCCGGAGATTTCGTATCGGTCATGGGACCCTCCGGAGCGGGCAAATCCACGCTTCTACACATCCTCGGTTTGCATGATGCGGAATGGGAAGGGGAATTTTATCTATTGGATCAGCCGGTCCATAAATTGAAACAGAAAGAACGAGTAAACCTGCGCAAGAAGCACACCGGTTTCGTGTTTCAGTCCTATCACCTTCTGGATGACCTAACCGTTTACGAGAATATCGAGTTGCCATTGTCCTATCGAGATGTGCCGCACTCGCAACGAGAGTCGATTGTTTGTGACGCCTTAGATCGGTTCAACATCGTGGGTAAACGTGATCTGTTCCCGAGCCAGTTGTCCGGCGGCCAGCAACAATTGGTGGCGATTGTCCGGGCAATTGTCGCAAAACCCGAACTGATCCTGGCCGATGAGCCGACCGGTAACCTGCATTCCGATCAGGCGCGGGAAATCATGGAGCTCTTCAAGCGACTTAATTCTGAAGGCACGACGATAGTGCAAGTAACGCACTCAGAGCAGAATGCTTCGTACGGCAAGCGCATCGTGCGGCTGAAGGACGGTTGGATGGAGAAATAGGCGAAAGCTTTTGGTGGGGCGAGGCTCCCGAAGAACCAGCGTGCTACCAGGGGTCAGAAGTGGTAAGGCGCCTAGGGTGGGTTGGGTCGAAGAGCGCGCCGAGCTGATACCCCTGACGTGCCACGATTTACGGCGAGATCACATTGCAGACCATCGGCTCGGCAGCTGCTTGGCGTAGCAATACTTTGAGTTACAGGATCTCAACGCGCTCCGCGAAAACGCGTCCGCCGGCGGGGAGCCTCGCCCCACCAGGCTTTCTCGCCCCGTCGCCCATCGCCCCATTCACCGTTTCGCGCAATCGCCCACCCGGCGTTACGCTGCTTTCACCGCTGCCAGGATCTGGAATCCCGCGATGACATCCCGGAATGTCACCGTCAGGCCGGCGCCACGCAGTTCTTCGGCGACGGCGCTCGGAGCGATCCGGATTTTGCGATAAGAGCTTTTGTGGAAGGACCAACCGGATTGCGTACGCTCGTAGAAAAGGTCGGTTACCAGGACGGTCTCAGGCTCAAATTCCAGGACACAAGTCATTATCCGGTCTGGGTCGGACTTAACCGGCATAAACCGGTCCAAGCCTTTCAATTCGGCGTTTACGTCGCGAAAGCTGATGATCACCTTGCCTCCGGGCTTCAGTATCCTTTTGATCTGCCGGAATAGCACTGGAATATCGGCTTTGGCCGGAAGATGGGTCAGAGTATCGCCCATGCAAACGATGACTTGTTGAGATTCGTCAAGGAACTCGCCGAGATCACGTAAATCACCTTGTAAGGT
>JAFAIO010000301.1 GCA_019236675.1 Verrucomicrobiota bacterium | reverse complement strand
AGCTTTTGTCCGGCCTTTTCAATCAGGTGGTCGTCAGTTTCCCGGCTTCGGGTTTAGCTGCGCTTTTGTTCTTAATGAACTGGGGCGGTGCTCATTTTAATCTGATCGCGGAAGCCAGAGTGCGCCTAGGAATTTGGTGGATGCCCGTCTACTTAGGGGTCGTGATCTGCGCTTTCGCGGCGGTGGCTAAGCCGCTTTTCGCGATCTGGATTCATTGGCTCAACCAGTTCGCCGACGGACTGTTTCTCTTGCGGGTAGGAGCGGTGTTGGACTGGCTCTCTTTCCAGTTTGAATACCTGTTCGGACTAGTGGTGCAGATCTATCTGATCTTATTGGCTTTTGTGTGGATTAGAGGCATTAAGTCGGACCCGGAACGAGTATTTGCGCTAGCGCTTCGGCGGACACCGCATGTCGCAAAATGGGCGGGACTGATGCTGTTGGTCAGCGCCCTTTTTATTCATCTACCACTGCTGATCAGCTACCTGTGGATCGGACAATTCACCGATTTCACTAGCGCGACGGTGGAGTATGTCGATCAAACCGTGCGTCCATTGTTCGCGATGGTCTTGATCTTTTTTTGCTCGGTACAGATCACCTTGGTGTTGCATAACCAGACGTTGCAGAAGGCTTTGCAAGAGCACGCTAATCTGATGCGAACGAGTTGGTACCGACTCCTCTGGTTTGTGATTGTGGCGGGGCTACACCTCTATGCGGTCTGTTGGGTTGGCGAGGCAGCTTTAGCGTGTTATCCCGTTATGTCGGTGCCGAATGTACTGGCATCTCTGCTCGTGAGTTTCGCTAAAGGAGTCGTAGCCGCATGGCTTCTGACTAGCTGGGTTTGCCTTTATCGAGATGCTCGCCGTCCGCGGAAAGAAATCCGGTTTTGAGAAAGAAAAGCTCCTTTGGTAAATCCTGAGGCAGAAGATATTTTGGTGGCAAACCAAATCAGTTGGCGCAGTCCGAGTGATTCGGGAGATCGGATCCCTTCAATCAGCCACCGGTTTCAGCGTTCTTCGTTTTACGTACTCGAAAGCGACGATGCCCGGGCAAAACATTGTTGGTTGCGTCTCTTTGGCTTGCTCGATGAACCGGCCTGCGGCGAGATCTTGCTGGAAGGACGGCGAGTCACCGGCTTGGATTCTGAAGAGCTGGGAGAGATCCTAAACCGGAAGCTTGGTTTTGTCTTTGCGGCGCCTTTTCTTTTGCCATCTTTCACCGTGCTGGAGAACGTTGCGATGCCGCTTTTCAAAGTGGCGCAGGTTGATGCTCGAGAAGCCAAGAGCATCACTGAAACGATTCTTGATCTGGTAGGAATCTCCGAGTTGGTCGAGGTGATGGCTTCCCGGCTGTCGCCTTTGCAGCAACACCTCACTGCGCTAGCCCGAGCGATCGTGCATCATCCTAGGCTGCTCATCATTGAGGAGCTGGGATTCGGGCTGGATGCTGAAGCAGCTCTCCGTGTTTTCGACGTGGCGCGTCGAATCCCCGCGCGCCTCGGCACCACCGTGATTGCAACGCTTTCAGCAGGGATTGACTTCGCCAGCGCGGATGTCGTACTCGAGATAGGCGCGGCTGGAATCCGGGAAGTACGGAAGGAGCCAAAAACATGAGCAAAGCCGAGAACATTACACGGAGGAGCGGATCGAACCTTGCTTTTGCCTTCTTCTGCTTACCGAAAGAGAAACGCCGGGATATTTCGATCTTTTACGCATTCTGCCGGCACGTTGATGACATTGCTGATGATCCAGGTCTCCCAATAGAAGAGCGCCGGGAACGGCTGGAAGGCTGGAGGTCGTGGATCCGGCGATCAAGTCCGGGAGAACCGGATTTTGCCGGGGAAATTCGGGAGCTGATCAGGAAATATTCCCTCAAGGTATTGCACTTTGAGGACATCCTCAATGGGGTGGAGATGGATCTGCAGCAGGTCCGCTTCCCGACTTTTGCAGAGCTCTCGGAATACTGCTACCGAGTGGCTAGCGCGGTCGGGCTCATCAGTATAGAAATCTTTGGCTATAAAAATGCACGATGCCGAGATTACGCCTTCTACTTGGGCTTGGCGCTCCAGCTCACCAATATTATCCGGGACGTAGGCACGGACTTAGCCAATGGTGGCCGGATTTATCTGCCGCTCGATGAAATGGCCAGGTTTAACTACCCCGAGGAAGAATTGGCTCAGCGGAGGTACGATGACCGATTTGTCGCCCTGATGAGCTTCCAGGCGGAACGGGCCCACGCGTATTTCCAACGAGCCACCGAATCGCTGCCGCCCGAGGATCACCGGGCAATGAAGGCGGCTGAATTGATGCGCGAGGTGTACTTTAGGCTTCTAACCCGGATCGAAAAGGACCGTTTTCGGGTATTTCAAAAGAAGTACCGCCTCAGCCAGCCGGAAAAACTTTGGATTATTTCTCGGCATTTTGCGACAAATCTGGCATAATACGTTTTGTCTTTAGCAGGAACCAGGTCTGCAACCTGCTGCTAGGGAGTCTGCGGAGTCCTTATATGACAAAAATGATCTACCTCGGGATCGTCATTCTGGCGGTTCTCGGGTTAGCCTCTTCGAAGGCATTTGGGCAGACAAATGGCAGTCTGTCATCGACTGCGGGCATCGTTCCGAGCGGTGTCGATAGCAGTTTGGTAGGTAATGCTCTCGGCTTTGTTGTTCACCTTGCCGGGAAAGATATCATCTACTTATGGGAAGGTGGCGTGTTTCCGGTAGCGACGCGTACGAACGATCACGATATTGTGGTTAGTCCGTATGCTCCGCATAACCGAGTTACGGTCTACGGAATCCGTTCGGGAGAGTTAGTAATGGATCCGTCGGTCATGAAACCGTTTGTTAGACCGTAAAGATTAGGAAAGCGGCTCTTATAACAGAATTGCGCCGGTGTAGAGCAGGGCGCCGGCGAACAACTGGCCTTGAACGGCGCAGTGGGGGTGCGGTTAGTCAAGCGATCAACCGCACGCGGGGAGACTTACTCTCGTGTTCTCCGCAGAAACTTTCCCTTTTGTTTTACGGTACTAGCCTGTTGTCCACGTACCTTCCGCCCATTGTGTCATCCCTTGCGGCGCTGGATTTTCAGGCGTCGCTCGGAAACGAGATCAACCAAATGTGTGCGGATTTGTGGATCGTTTTTTAGGACGATTTTTTGGTTAGACCCGCCAGCGCCGGTACGCTCGACAGCAAATTGTTTACCGTATCTTCTCCGGCAACTTTCTTGGCCTCACCGATAAAGTTTTCTACGAACGGAGGGATTAACTCGGTCTGGAGCCCAGCATTTTCGAGACCCGCTACGACCTTACCGATGTCGGCCGCTTGACCTCCAAACAGCGAGCTGACACTCCCAATCAGATTGCCGAGAAGATTCCCGCCGCCAGCGGCGGGCGTTGGCGCATTAGCAAGATCGTTTGCGCCAGGAATTTGATTTAGAAGAGCCCCGAATTCGCTTCCTCCGGCTTTTTGCTTCAGGAAGTTCAGTAATACTGCTAATCCCGAGCGGACAACAGCCTCGGGAATCCCAAGCTTTTGCGCAATGGCTGTTACTATTTGGTCCATAGTAGCTGTGATGCTGTTACGATCTGTATATTGACAAGTCTCTCCTAGCGTAGGGGAGACGGTTGAGTTACTTCAAGACATCTCTTCGCACAATAGGGCGGAACCTGGAAATGCCAACTGTTGAACCGCGATGCGGGCCGAGCGGTGCGAAAGCGCAAAGAAAGGTAGACAGCCTGACACCAACCAAATAAAACCCGCGCAAGGGCTCGTTGAAAAGCACCTTGCAGCAATCCATTCGATCAATAAATGGTCTAACATATGGTCCCCCCAGCCTGCATTTCTCACAGCGATCCGCCAAATCCGGAACTAAGATTTCAGCTTCCCAGCTGTGAGAAATGCAGGCTCGGGCGAAAGGCATGAGCGCCACGGGTCCGGTTTTGGAGCTGTCAGGAATTTCCAAGCACTTTGGCGGCGTCAATGCGCTCGCTGACGTCGACTTCGTGCTCGACGGCGGTCAAGTGCATGGGTTAGTTGGCGAAAACGGCGCCGGCAAAAGCACGCTGATGAAAATCATTGCTGGTGTGCACACCGATTTCGAAGGGACGATGCGGCTCGACGGAGTGGAGGTGCGATTTCGCTCGGCTCACGATGCCCGGGCGGCAGGCATCGGTATGGTCTATCAAGAGCTTAGCGTCGTTCGCGATTTAAGCGTGGCTGAAAATGTTTTTTTGGGCCGGCAACCGACCGGCACGCTCGGATTGATCGCATGGCGCCATATGATGCGCGAAGCCGGCGATCATTTGCGGGGTCTGGGAATCGATGTGGATCCCCAGGCCCGCATGGGTGCGCTGCCAGTTGGACTACAGCAACTCGTGGAATTGAGCCGGGTTCTCTTCTCCGGGGCGCGTGTCATCATCCTCGACGAACCGACTTCTGCGCTATCGCCACCGGAAATCGATCGTTTGTTCGGCTTGTTGCGCAAGTTGCGCGACGACGGTCGGACCATCGTGTTTATCTCCCATTTTCTGGACGATGTTCTGCGAGTTTCTGATACGGTCACAATCTTCCGGAACGGACGCAAGGTGGCCACAGGGGCTGCGGCGAATATCGAGAAGAGGTGGATCATCGAACGCATGATCGGCGCCGGGAACGACGCGCTGGAAGCGGGTTACACTCAGGATATACGTCTCGAAGGCCGGGACGATACGCAGATTGTGCTGGAAGTTGATCAACTCTCGTTCGGTCGAGCCTACCGCGGTGTGTCGCTCAATGTCCGCGCGGGCGAAGTGCTAGGCCTGTATGGTTTCATGGGTTGCGGTCAGCTCGAACTGGTGCGGACCCTGTTCGGAGGGCTGAAACCCGATCACGGCACCATCCGCTTGGAAGGCAATCCTGTTCGCATGTCCAACACCGCTGCTGCCCGGCGTGCAGGCATCGCCTTCGTGCCTGAAAGCCGGCGAAGCATGCTCTTTTTACTCGAACCCATGTATAAGAACGTGTCGATCAGCATTCTCGAACGCCTGTCCCGGTTTCTTCTGAAACCCAGCCGGGAGCGAGAGATCGCGGCCGAGCAAGGGCGGCGCTTGCGTATCGTTCCGGCTTCGGTGGAGCGGCGCGTCGGGACCTTCTCAGGCGGCAATCAACAGAAGATCGCTCTTGCCAAGTGGCTGAACTTCTTGCCAAAAGTGCTGATCCTCAGCGAACCGACGCGGGGTATGGACGTAGGCGCCAAGGCAGACGTCGTGCGGATCGTGCAAGGATTGCGCGATGAGGGCGTCGCCATCCTGGTGGCCTCCACTGAACCAGAAACTGTTCTGGCGATGGCTGACCGTGTCCTCGTGATGAAAAAGGGCGAGATCGTGCATGAGTTCGCCGATGAGGTGATTAGCAAGGATAGGCTGCTTGCAGCTGCATGAGATGACCCTATGAGCACTCCGGGCACGGATACGACACCACAGCGGAAACCGACGGCAACACCGCGAACGTCCCTTCGGTTGCGCGATCACCTTAAAAAAATCGCGCCTTTCATCACACTGCTTTTTCTTATTGTTTTCTTCAGTGTCGCCAGCCCGGCTTCGTTTCTGACCTGGAACAATCTGACCAATATCCTCACCCAGATTTCGGTGACCGGCATCATCGCTACCGGGCTGACCTTCGTGATCCTGTGCGCCGAGATCGATCTCAGCGTCGGCAGCGTTGCCAACGCGGTTGGCATCGTGCTCGCATTCTTTACTGCTCAAGACGCGAGCGTTAATATCGCTAACGTGCCGCTGCCGGGCTGGGTCGCAATCGTGCTGGCGCTGACCAGTGCGGTCATTTTTGGTTTAGTCACGGCGTTTGGCGTGACCCGGATCGGCATCCCTTCTTTCATCATGACGTTGGCGATGCTGCAGATTGGGGCTGGCGTATGCGCAATGCTGGTGCGTGGCCAGATCGCCTACAACGTGCCCGATGTTATCAAGGTGCTCGGAACCAAAGCCTTGGGACCGATCCCCTGGATCGTCATCGTCGCGGCGCTGGTCTTGGCCGCCGGCCATTTTGTTCTCACCTATACGCGTTTCGGCCGCTATGTGTACATGGTCGGCGGAAACCGCGAAGCCGCTGAATATTCGGGCGTGAACGTCAGAGCGGTCGTTGCCTCGGTCATGATTATCGGGGCGGTGTGTTCCGGTTTTGCCGGGATGCTTGGTGTGGCACATCTCGGCAGCGCGCAGCAGGACGAATTCGTCGATTACCTGCTCGATTCGATTGCCGCAGTCGTGGTCGGAGGCACCAGTCTGTTCGGAGGCCAGGGAGGTATTCCCAACACCATCATCGGCCTGTTCGTTCTCGGCGTGCTCAATAATGGCCTCGATCATGTCAAGATCGACAGCTTCCTGAAGGTGCTGATCCGCGGCCTGATTTTGCTTACGGCGCTGATCATCAACATCTACGCGCAGCGCATCCGCTCACGGTCGTTGGAGGAATAGCCGCAACAGAGCGCAGACAACGCTGAGAAAACCGCGAATGGATGCGAATGGACACGAATGCATCGGAAGGGCGTCGCATTCCGCGTTCGCCGCTCACACGCTTCTCGACGCCTGCAAACGTGCACAGGTAAAACGTTCGAAAAGACGCGACGCCCAGGGACCGACGCGTGTTCAGCTCCTTGGGTTTTGAAAGATCTGACGCCTGCCTTGCCGATCCAATCGGAAACGGAAACGACTTCCAGTGAGCGCAATTTCAGGTTTCTAAGGCCACGCATTGTCGAAACGCGCTGTGGCCAATGGGCGTCGCGTCTTTCAGAACCTGTTAGCTACAATGGTTCCAGGCGTCGAAACACGTGCAAGCAGCGAACGCCGAATGCGACGCCCCTCCGATTTATTCGTGTCCATTCGCGGTTTTCTCTGCGTTCTTTCGCAGCTATTCCCCTTTCGTCCTCGTCCCCTGCATTTTTCGTCTTTTTTGAGCTTGTGCGGCTTCTGTCGATTAACTTAACTAGCGTTTTCTTAATCCCCCCTACACAAGACAAGAAAAAGAAGGACTGTCATGGCGAGCAAGTTCGATCCACGCAGCTATTCGCGCCGAGATTTCTTTGAAATTTTGGGCGCTTCCGCCGGAGCGGCGTCGTTGTTTGGCGCATTCGGTAGCACACCCGCATTGGCGGCCGAGATGGCCAAGGCGACAGGGCGTTCAGAAAAACCTTTGAAAGCGGCGTTCTCCAATGCCGGACTACAGGCAACCTGGTGCGCCCAAGGCAAACAGGCGGCCGAGTTCTGGGGCAAGCTCTTCAACGTGGAGGTTACCTGGTTCGACGGGGCGCTGAGCTCCACGAAACAACGCGCCGCCATCGACGATCTGGCTTCGCAGAAGTGGGATTTCGTCGCGATACAAGCCTTCGGCATCGGTACGTTGACCGACCCGGTTAATAAGCTGATCGATGCCGGCACCCCGGTAATCGACATGGATACGCTGATCGCACCGCTCGACTCGATCAATGTGCATAGCTTCCTAGCGCCGGATAACGAATTCATGGGTTCCTCCGTAACTCAGGCGCTGGTGGAGGCCATCGGTGGTAAGGGGAAAGTGGTAATGACCCAAGGCGCGCTGGGCCATACCGGTGCTCAGGGCCGGGCTCGAGGCTTTCACAGCGTTCTTAAGAGCTACCCAAACATCGAGGTTCTCGACGAGCAGCCTGCCGATTGGGATGTCACGAAGGTGGCCCGCATTTGGGAAACGCTGCTGACGAAGTATCCGCAAATCGACGCGGCCTTCTTCCATAACGACGACATGGCTTTGGCCGCCTACAACGTGATGAAGCAACATAACCGAACAGAGATCAAGGTCGGCGGTGTTGACGCAATGCCGCCTGCGGTGGATGCAGTGGTGGACGGTCGCATGCATGCAACCGTGCGCAATCCCTCTTGCCGTATCCATGGAGGCGCCATCATCGCGGGCGTATCGGCAGTGGTTGGGGGTGAAAAGGCCGGTGGGGGTATCCCCAAACATATTATTACCGACGGACCGGTCATCACCAAACCAAACGCTCCCGGCATCGCGTGGATGGAAGGCCATTTCCTGATCTGAGTGGTGATAGCAGGCTGTTTGGGTCCGCCATGCTGTGTCCCGGAGGGACCGGATGATAAGGTAGGGCGAAAATCTCGGCGCGCCATGGACGGACTGGACAAATTGGGGATGCCCGCGCCGGATTTGAGCCGTTTGGGGTGGAGGTTGCTTTCGCTATAGACCCGATCCTGCGGAAGAAGCGTCTCCAACCAAAAAATTTGATCCATTTAGGCGTGAACTGTGGAATGCCGGTTCATGGGCAAATGTTTTCCACACCCCAAACGGCTCAAATCCGGCGCGAAGCCACGACATTTAGATTGCTCATCGAGGGCGCGCCGAGATTTTCGCCCTACCAGCGCGCCGTCGATAATTCAACGCAATCCTACTGTGAATCGCGTTGCGCTTCCTCGCGTAGCTTGACCATTTCTTCAGGCAACGGAGGGAAGACCCCGAATTCTGTAACTAAACCAGTGACAAAACGGCGAGGAGTAACGTCGAAAGCGTAGTTTAGCGCAGCGCTACCTTCTGGCGTTAGTTGCACACTACCTATTTTTCCGTCGGAGGTCAGGCCTGAAATCACGGTGACTTCTTCCGAGGCCCGGGTTTCGATGGGAATACTTTTTACTCCATCGTCGATGGTCCAATCGATGGTTGAGACAGGTAAGGCGACATAGAAAGGCACCCGATTGTCGTGGGCAGCTAATGCTTTAAGATAAGTTCCGATCTTGTTGCACACGTCACCGCCAGCAGTGGTTCGGTCGCTGCCGACGATGCAAAGGTCAACCTCGCCGTGTTGCATGAGATGACCACCAGCGTTGTCGACAATGACTGTGTGCGGAACTCCATGATGACCAAGTTCCCAAGCGGTCAGGGATGCTCCTTGGTTCCGTGGCCGAGTCTCGTCAACCCAGACATGAACCGGGATACCGGCATCGAATGCTTTGTAGATCGGCGCCAAAGCTGTTCCCCAGTCGACAGTTGCTAACCAGCCGGCGTTACAGTGGGTGAGGATATTCACCGGTCGCGCCCGTTGAACATTGTCCCAGGCTTGCTGGATCAAAGGTTTCCCGTGTTCACCGATGGCAGAACAATTGGCGACATCTTCGTCCGCGATATTTCTAGCGGTGGCAAAGGCAACAGCTGCGCGTTCGCTGGGCGAAAGTGGCAGCAGGGTGGATCGCATCCGATCGAGGGCCCAGCGTAAGTTAACAGCCGTGGGCCGCGAAGCGAACAGCGCATCGTAGGCGCGCTCAAAGGCTTTGTCGCTTGAATCTGCGGTCATTGCCAGAGCGATCCCGTAACCGGCAGAAGCACCAATTAACGGTGCGCCTCGCACTACCATGTTACGGATACCGGCAGCCGCGTCCTCCAAGGCTCGCCACTCAATAATTTTGAAGACATGAGGGAGTAACGTCTGATCGATCACACTGACCGACCGATGGTCAGCGTTTAACCAAATGGTACGATAAGGTTGGCCGTCAACTTTCATGGTGCGAATACTCCTGACGCGCGGCTGCCGTTACTTCAGTGATCGTAGAAAAGCTTTCAGATTCTATCACGAGTAATCGACCGAGTCGAAGTGCCTTCCGTTCGCACCGAGCTCGAAGATCCGGATCCTTGATTGCCTCCAGATCTTCGACGTGCGCTAACCCCAGGATGCGGCGGATCATTTTGACCCCGGCGAAACCGACGGAATCGTGGAACAGGCGGCGCAGATAGTTTCTCTGTTCAGTGGCTAACGCTTCCGAAGAAACCGGGTCCGCGAACAGGCTAGCGTGGTAAGCGTCACCCGAGGCGTTCTCTTGCCATAATTCCAGGAACCTTTGTTCAAACCGGTTCCACGTCTCTTCGATGGTCTGCAAAAGCCAGGCCCGATATTCTTTCCTTTGGCCCGGGGAAGATTCATGTCCTTCCTGTGAGAAGAACGCCAGCAGCAGGTTCCCGATCACGGCGCCGGAGTCAAATCCCATCGGGCCATAAAAAGCAAACTCGGGGTCGATCACCCGAGTGTCCTCGGGGGTGGCCATTATCGAGCCCGAATGGAGGTCGCCATGAATCAAGGCTTCGGCAGTAGTCAGGAATTTCAGCTTCAAACGCTGGGCCGCGGTTTTGAGAGGGCCGTCTTGTCGAAACTTTTCCGCGATGTCGTCGAGTTGTGGCGTAGTCCAGCGGTTGAGCTTAGCGATGCGATAGGGATCGGTGAAAACCAGCTCTTCCGTAATTTTGCAAAGCTCGGTGTTACGGCAGAAGATCGCCATCCGCTGTTTCTTAGTTGCTGCGCCGAGATAGAGATCGGAAGTTTTGAAAAGGGTCTGGGCCATGAACTCAGCGATGTCGGCAGCTAACCGCGGGTAGCGGATTCCTTGAATAAATCCTTTTCGTAAAATGATGTGAGGCGAGAGGAATTCCATTACGATCGCGGCCAGCTTGGAATCGTAGTGGTAGCGTTGTGGTAATAGATGTGGGACAAACTTAGCTTCTTCGGTTAAGGCCTCGTTTTCAAAATAGGCGCGTTCCAATGGAAGAGCCCAGGCCTCCCCAACACAGCGAACGTAGGGCAGCGCTTGTTTAACCACCACCGCTCCTTTGGTTCCGGTGACGATGAAAACCAAATTTAGATTGCCGTCACCAACTTCGCGCGCGCCCCAAGTTTCCGGACTGCCGCCGAGCGTTTCTCGCACGGTCTGGATTTGGCTCACGAAACCGGCAACCGACTTTTCGTCGAGAGCGCGATATTCCGGGAATGTGTCAGATGGTTTGTTCATGGGGGAGCGCTACGCGAATAGCAGATAGCAAATAGCAAATAGCAGAGTGGCAGGAAAGCGGTTAATGGTTGGCCCCTTTGGTGGGGCGAGGCTCCCGGACGGTCGGACAATATCAACGAAGCGAATGACGTCGGTGAATTGCTACAGGCATGCTAGACGGATACGCGTGCCGAGCCGCGGGTCTGCCGTGTCGCTAGTCTCTTGGTTTACTGCCCGGATTGGTCGCATTTGCTGCCTGAAGAACCGCTTTAGCATGGCACACGATAAACCGCGGCTCCGACTTCGCCATTTTGGCAACAAACCGCTGAAAGACAGATAGCGCTACGTCGGACAAGTCGGCAGGCGCTTTTGCGTAGCCAGACGCTGGCTTGAGCTTGCTGGCAGCTTCGTCAGAATCATAGAGCCGTTCGAAAGCCTCGCCCCACCAAATTTGCTATCCGGTAAATAGCAATCGGCATACGAAAACGGCGGCCACAGCCCCCGCCAAATCAGCAAGCAGACCTGCGAAAATCGCGTGCCGAATGCGCGTGATCCCAACTGAGCCGAAGTAAACGGCAATAACATAAAAGGTTGTTTCTGCGCTGCCGTAGATCGTGGCTGCTGTGTAGGTGAGCAGGCTATCCGGCCCGAACTGTTTGATCATGTCGCTTAGAACCGCGAGTGACCCGCTGCCGCTGAGCGGTCGCATCAGAACCATCGGCAGCATTTCGTTCGGGATCTGAAGAATACCAAAGATCGGACCAAGAAGCAGCTTCAAGAGATCTAATGCTCCGGATTCCCGGAACACCGCGATCGCAACCAACATCGCCACGAGGTAAGGGATGATACGCAGAGCAGTCTGGAATCCCTCCTTCGCCCCTTCGATAAATTCCGAATAGATCGGAACGACCCGTCCAAAGGCGTACAGCGGGAAAAACGTGAGCACAAACGGAACGGCAATCGGGGAGAGCGCCTTCAATATGAGTATCACGGCGGAGAGCAAGTTGGCAGGCCAAGGCGCTCCTCCGAACAAATAGGGAAACGCCCTGGTAACGAATGCGCCCGCAAAAACCATTAGCAGAACCAGTAATGCGTACCGGGCCCATAACGGCCCCGTCTTCTGTGGAGATTGAGGAGGATCTGCTTCCGGCTGTTCCTCTGGGTCGCTGTGAGCAGGTTTTTCCTGAGGCTTCTCTGGGGCCGGCTGGTTTTCCCAACGAAATGGACCGACCCGCTCCAACAGCTTGACGGTTATGATCGCGCAGATAGTGGCAAATCCTGTCGATAGCAGGGTCGATCCAACGATCGCGGAAGGATTTTTCGAACCGTTAATCGCGAGCAAATTGATAGCGGTTGCCGGGATCAGTTGAATCGAGGCCGTGTTAATGGCCAGGAAGGTGCACATGGCGTTGGTAGCCACGCCAGGCTTGGAATTTAGCCGGTTGAGCTCGGTCATAGCCTTCAGCCCAAGCGGCGTCGCCGCGTTGCTGACGCCGAGCATATTGGCGGAGATGTTCATCATCATGGCGCCGATCGCCGGGTGGTCACTAGGGACGTCGGGAAAAAGCCGTAACATAACCGGCCTTATCAATCGTCCGAGGCGTTGGATCAGACCTGATTTTTCCGCTAACCGCATCAGACCCAACCAAAGCGCCATGACGCCGACCAGCGGGAGAGCGAGATCCATCACCGCAGATTTCGCAGCGGTTAACCCTCCTTGCCCAACCGCGTCAAGGTTCCCGGAGAATATGGCAACCAGGACCCCGGAGAGGAGTAAGGCTAGCCAGATGAGGTTGAGCATGGCGTTTGATAGCAGACGGTGGCAACGAGTGGGAGAAAAAGTGGTGCCGAGGAACAGACCGGTAGGGCGAATTTCTCGGCGCGCCAGGCGCATGTTTCTCCCAACCGGTTAGCCGCGCCGGATTTGAGCCATGCATGCTGATCACCAAATAAGGACCGAATCAGCGAGGTGGCACACCCACGGATCCGGCTCAAATCCGGCGCGGACAAGCTCAGGCAGGAAAAACCGTATTGTGCGCGCCGAGATTTTCGCCCTACCGGAATATTTCGTTGGCCATACAACACTTTTTGCGAGTCATTAGGAGAGCGTTATGAATCCTAGCCAACCGATTCCGCGTGCCGGTGAACCGTGTGCGATCGTCATCTTTGGAGCGTCTGGCGATCTCACTAAGCGTAAACTGATTCCTTCGCTGTATAACCTCGCTTCCTATCATCTATTGCCGAAAGACTTCAGTGTTATTGGTGTCGCTCGGACCGAGTGGGACGACCAGGGGTTCCAGGCCCAGTTAGGGAAGGATCTGGCCCAACTTGGTACGCAGCCGGTGGACCCCAATATTTGGAGCGAGTTTCGAGACCGGATGCTTTATTGCTCCGGAAGTTTTGATGACCCCAAAACGTATGAAAAACTTGGGCAACGGCTGACCGAGTCCGCGAAAAGGTTGGGGACCAACGGGAATGTACTTTTTTATCTTTCAGTGCAGCCATCCTTCTTCGCGACGATCGCGAAGATGCTGGCCCAGTACGGTTTGACCCGAGAAGAGGGAAATTGGCGCCGGGTAATCATTGAGAAACCGTTCGGCCACGATCTGGCTTCAGCGTTGGAGTTGAACCGAAGCTTAACCAGCGCATTGCAGGAGCATCAGATCTATCGAATCGATCACTATTTGGGGAAGGAGACAGCGCAAAATCTCCTCGTGTTTCGCTTGGGCAACGCGGTATTCGAGCCGATCTGGAACCGGCGTTATATCGATCATTTCCAATTGACGGTGGCGGAATCCATTGGGGTGGAAGGACGGGGCGCGTTCTATGAATCGGCGGGTGCATTTCGGGATGTGATGCAGAATCACATGTTCATGTTGATGGCGTTGATCGCCATGGAGCCGCCGAACTCGCTTCAGGGTGAGGCGGTGAGAAATGAGAAAGTGAAACTTCTCCAAGCGGTTCGTCAGACCAGTCAGGAAGAGGCGTTGGCGTCTACGGTCAGGGGCCAATATGGGCCAGGCCAAGTCGGCGGCGAGAGCGTGCCGGGATATCGCCAAGAACGAAACGTCAGCCCGGAATCAACCGTGGAGACATACGCGGCGGTGAAGCTAACGATCGATAACTGGCGCTGGGCGGGTGTGCCGTTCTATCTCCGCTCCGGCAAAAGGCTGGCTAAACGTTCCACAAAGATCGTGGTTCGGTTTAAGGTTCCGCCCCTCGCGTTGTTCGGCTCGAACGAGAATGAAATGATCGCTCCGAATCGCCTTATCTTTAATATCCAACCGGATGAAGGGATCACGTTCCAGGTGCGAGCAAAAGTGCCTGGTCCATCGTTGGCTACCAACGCGGTCCACCTCGATTTTGATTACTCGCAGTTTGGTGAGCGAGCACCGACGACGGGATACGAAAAGCTGCTCTACGATTGCATGGTTGGCGACTCCACTTTGTTTCATCGATCGGATATGGTGGAAGCGGCTTGGGAAGCCGCTCAGCCGATCCTGGACGCCTGGGGGAATAATCCGCCAAAAGACTTCCCGAATTACGCAGCCGGTACTTGGGGACCAGCGGCGGCGGATGAGCTCCTCGAGCGCGACGTTCATAAGTGGTGGTATTCGCCGGAGTAAGCGAGCGGGCAATTACGCGAAACGGCGAATGGGCGACGGGGCGAAACGGCGCGGTAGGGCGAAAATCTCGGGGCGCGGCGGATGAGCCACCTAAATGCCGTGTCTCCGCGCCGGATTTGAGCCGTTTGGGGTGTGGAAAACACTTCCCCATGAACAGCGCATTCCCCAAAATCGCACCTAAAGGGATCGAATTCATTTTGGTGGAGGCGCTGTTCCGCAGAATCGCGTCTAAAGCGACGGACGCCCCACCCAAAACGGCTCAAATCCGGCGCGGAGACACGTGATCTAGATGGCTCATCTGCGGACCGCCGAGATTTTCGCCCTACCGCGACCCACGCGCCGTTACGCATCGCCCCGTCGCCCTGTCGGCCCGTCGCCGTTTCGCCCCTGCCACCGCCTCCAACTCCAATTTGCTATTTGGCATCCGGCGCTTACGTTTGCCACTCTTGGTTTATGGCTGCTAGTATAATTCCGGAGAGTCGCTGGACCGACGTCCAGTTTAGCAATGACGAGATCGCCCGATATTCCCGGCATTTGATCATGCCGGAGGTCACGCTTGAAGGGCAGAAGAAATTAAAAGCAGCTTCCATTCTCTGTATTGGGAGCGGAGGGTTGGGGTCACCGATCGCACTCTATCTTGCAGCTGCTGGGATCGGACGCCTGGGGCTGGTCGACCCGGATGTGGTCGATTTCTCTAATCTTCAACGGCAAATCTTGCATGGCACTGACGACGTAGGGCGCAAAAAACTCAACTCGGCAAGGGATCGAATTAAGGCCGTGAATCCAAACGTCCAAGTTGATCTTTACGATTGCCTGTTCCGTAGCGAGAACGCGAGGGAGTTAGTCCAAGACTACGATGTCATCGTCGATGGGACCGATAACTTCCCGACGCGCTATTTATCGAACGACGTCTGCGTTCTGACGAAGAAACCGAATGTTTATGGTTCCATCTTCAGGTTCGATGGCCAGGCGACAGTGTTTGCGCCGCACCTCGGCGGTCCGTGTTACCGTTGCATGTTCCCTGAGCCGCCCCCTCCCGGAATGGTGCCTAGTTGCGCTGAAGGAGGCGTTCTCGGGGTGTTACCCGGCATCATCGGAGTCCTCCAAGCGATCGAAGCGGTTAAATTGATCCTGGGTATTGGGGATCCATTGATCGGTCGGTTGATCAGTTTCGATGCGCTGAAGATGCGGTTTCGTGAGTTCAAAGTCCGGCCAGATCCAAATTGTCCGGTCTGTGGTAAGAATCCTACGATTCATGAGTTGATTGATTACGAGCAATTTTGCGGGTTGCCGCAGGCGGACGCTGAGGCGAAGCAAGAGATGGCGGTCCCAGCGATTTCTGTTGTCGATCTGAAAGCTAAGCTGGACCGCAAAGATCCTTTCGTGTTGGTCGACGTCCGTGAGCCCTATGAATATGAAATTTGTCATATTCCAGGAGCTCGGTTGATTCCGCTGGGTGAATTGCCCAGCAGGTTGAGTGAGTTAGATAGCGCTGACGAAATCGTGCTCCAATGCAAGGGCGGCACCAGAAGCGCGCGCGCGCTTCATGTGCT
>JAFAIO010000184.1 GCA_019236675.1 Verrucomicrobiota bacterium | reverse complement strand
GAAAATCGTCCGCCTTTCAATCCCCCGATTCACAACATGATACCAGCCCCCCTCTATATCTAGTCGGGTCGGTCGAGCCACGCCTCCGTTCTTAGCCCATGCGCTCAAGCAATGTCAAGCAACAATTGTTGCTTGTTAAGACGTGACCCTATTCCGGGCCTATTCCGGGCCTATTCCGGGCCCTCCCCGGATGCTGTGGCAACCCAAACGGCACCATCGCTGGTTTCGCTGAAGGCATAAATCTGATGCCGTAATAGAAAAGGCACTTATTAGAGACTTATTTCACTACAAAGACACAAAGCTAGAAGATACTAAGCGTTACCGGATTTCTTTAATAAGAAACATCAGCGGTCGATTCCCCGTTAGCGTCCACTCGTTTCTCGCTGACCAACCCTAAGTTCTCAATTGCGCTTGTCTTTGTGTCTTTGTGGTGAATTTTGTGCCTCGGCGGCCACGGCTAACAATCAGTCCCTCTAAAGACAGAGGATCAAATAGCTCACCTCATTGTCGCTACCCTCCCTCGCACGGATAACTTTTTTTCGACCTTACGCTGTATGGCAGCGCTCGAATTAACGGACGATTTTGTAGAAGTAAATAACTTACATCAAAATGAACTACGCGATTAAATTACTATTGAATACCAAGCGCTGCCTCTACGCGACAATGATTGTGCCAATAATTGGCATCGCGGCTTTTACCGGATGCTCTCACATCGACGGCACAGCTGGAAATCAGCCGTTAATGAAAAACCGGGTGGTCATGTACTCCGAACAGAGCCAAGAGAAACCAGAGCCGTCTGATTCGAATCCGGATCCCGGCTACAAATGGTTTTATTAAAATCTAGATCAGGCTTCTGCAAAAAGAATCCCACACCTAAAAGTACGTGGATAGTGTACCGCCGTGATGGCAGTACACTGTCATGAGTAGTTTGGATGACGCTTCCGGCAGCCGGAGCAAAAAGGATAGGTCCTAACCAACATAGGCGAATCTGTACAGCCGCATCTCGACCGGGCACAAACATGGAACTAGCTATCAACAAAAAACTGCAACCGCATACTATCGAGCTCTCCACGGATGAGCTTCTCGTGATCGCGCAAGTAACCGGCATCATTCTGGGCTATGCCGTGCCGGACAGATATTGCGACCGTCGCCTGCTTCTGGCGGTATTTAATCGGGCTCATAAGAAGCTTTCAGAATCCTTCTAACCTGCATTGCCCGACGGAGTCCATTTATGCGATCTTTTGCGGCCTGGCGGGCACGGCCGAGAACCGGTTCGGAAACTGCAGCAAATTCGGACGAAGAAATCTAATGCATATTGAACGCTGCTTTGTTCCGGGGTTAGCTAACATCTCTTACCTTGTGGTATCGGAAAATGAAGCAACCGGGGTGGATCCGGAACGAATTGTTGACGGCTACCGGCTTATCTTGCCGACAATGGACTCGAATTGCGGTACATTTTTCTGACGCATCCTCACGCGGATTTCGTGGCTGGACATGCCGAGCTCTCGAGCCGATCGGATGCACCGATCCTTGTTTCCAAGACTGCGCCTGCTACCTCTCCCCACGGCGACCTCAAAGACGCTGATCGAATCACGGTAGGAAGTGTGCAGGTCGAAGTGATGGCAACACCAGGTCATTCGCCAGACAGCATTTGTCTCTGTCTGTTCGAGTCCGGTGTTCCCGTGGCTTTATTTTCCGGCGCTACACTTTTTGCGGATGACGTCGGTAGACCGGATTTGCGCGATCGGGAAGTTGGTGCGCGCGAAACCGCCGCTTGTGTGAGTTTTGGCAACTCCGGTTGCGCTTCCGGCGCTGAAACGGCAGCCGGAAGCGCATCTTTCTGTTTTGGTCGCCTATCCGCCACGATGGGCGAGTTAATGCTTGTTTGGAGGCAGTCTTACCGGATGCACCTAATGTTCTACGATGTGCCCAGTGCCCCCAAGCGCAGTACTAAGAGGTCTCGGATCAACTCCGGGAGCGGTGACAAAAACTTTATCGTCATCGTAAGATACCGGAACAGGCGGTGTTTTAAAATAATGAGTCTGTCCTGTGGAGTCGTTGTACCAAACTTCTGCCACTCCTTTCCACCACCAACCGATCGTCGGTGCAATGTAGACCTGTTGAGGATTTGGATTAAAAGGCCATGGCCCCGCGGCACTCCCTTGCCATGTGACGTGATCGTTGTTCTGGTTTGTTCCTGCAACCTGAACCTTGGTCGTTCCATTTGGCACGAATATAGACAATTGCTGTCCGTTACTTCCCATATTGAATATTTCTTTTCTACGTTGTTTTTTAGTTTTGTTAGTCGTTCTTAGGCTCAGCGAGGTGTTCGCAGCCGGTTAAAGAGATCCCATCAGGCGTTCTGCGGACAGGCTGTCGAAAGGTCAGATTTCGAGTGCCTCGAACGAGGGATCACCGGTGCGAATGCGCTGGATCTCGATTTTGTACGACCGCAGGGTCAGGTAATCCGGAGCGGTAACGCCGAATTCTTCGCTTCTCCAAAAGTAGGAGGCGACTGTTGCGGCGGTAGTTCACGCAAAGCCGGACGGGCGCGTCTTCATTGTTACGCGCGATGATCGCGCATTTGTTGTCACCAGCGCTCTGGAGCACTGGCGATTGCCGTTAGCCTTTTCTTCAGCCGAATTAGTTGCTTCGGCCCGGAGCCTTTAGACGACTCTGCCCCTAAAGAGATAGACTGAATTGCCTCGGTCGCCTGGTAATTTTTCTTTCGTTTCGGGCAGTAAGAATCTGGCCTTTCGGGGTCTAGGGACAAAGGCCTAATGGTGGCATTTTGTGAATGCGAATGGACCAGGAAATCCTCCTCGCGCTCGTTTGAACTAACAACAAATAGAGATTAGAAAAAAACATTCGATATGAAAAAAAAGAAACAAATGCGACTTTCGAGGACTGCTGTTTTTTCGTTGTTCTCGCTGATCGGCATAGCCACCTGTGTAGCGAGTCCGCCAAAGGTCATTATTGATACAGACTTCAATACCATCTTCGATGACGGTCAGGTACTAATTATGGCTTCTCAGCTCTACGCTGAAGGCACCATCGACTTGCTCGGGTTTACTATCCCATCGGGAAATGAGTGGCGAGATCAAGGAGTATCTGATTGCCTCAAGGCTGTCGAGCGGATGGGGATTGAAAACCGTGTGAAGGTATATGTTGGATCACAATATCCAATTTTGCACGACTATAACGACTACCTTTACGAACAACTGCTATTTGGCCCGCCGATCGATTATGTCGGTGCTTATTCGGCGCCGCAACCGAATCCGAAACATCTGGTCCCGCCACCCGATGGATTTGCGACGCACACTAGGCCTGCGAAAACGGACGCAGTAGACTTCATTATTGATACCATCCATCGGTATCCCCACGAGGTTACCATCCTTGAGATCGCGCCGCCAACCAACCTGGCGCTCGCGTTTCGGAAGGATCCGACCATTATTCCCCTGATTAAGCAGATCGTAACCATGGCAGGGCAGATATTTGTGCCGGGTAACGCGTATCGTGGCAACGCGGAATTTAACTGGTGGTTTGATCCTGAGGCCACGCAGATCGTGTTGCGCGCGGCAGTCCCGCATTTCGTCATTCCTTTGGATTGCACTAATAACGTCCCCTTAACCCAAACCGTGTTTAATCAGATTGTTGATCACCAACCGCAAACGATTGTTGAAAAGCTGTACGCGCAAGCATTTGGCCCTACTGTCGCTCCGGGGACGTTTATCTACGATACTAACGCTTTAGCCTATTTCGTTCATCCGGAGTTTGCCACGGATACAAGAGGAATATGGATCGACATTCACAAGACAGTCGATCCGAATTACGGAAAGTCTATCCCGTACACATCTGATCCTTTTCCAACTATCGGCTTGCTGCAGGAATCAAATGTGATTTTCGCCATCAATACCACGGCGTTCTATGCGTTCTATGTCGACTTGTTAACTCGGCCAGTACCGGTGAAATTCGTTCATCCGCCACCTGCTGACGACTTAGACGACTAAGAATTCGTCATCCCTCCGCCGTTAATTGCTTTGGAAGGCTTCTGTTATTCGGAAGTCATCGATAAAAGGCAGCTTGAGTCGGCCCGCAACCGCCGCCGACCTCGAAGCGGAGTGCGACTCAAGCTCTGCCACAAAGCAGATATCTAATTGCCAGCCTGCGCTAGGAGATGCGAGCATTTCCGGAGAAGTCGGACGTTTTCGTGGACGGCTCCGGTAAAAGTTGGATGATCAGCGATATTCTGTGGGACTCTCGACTCACTTCTATCTTTCTCATGATGCCTCTTTGCCTTATGGCTTGGATCAGAGCATCCGGGAATCAGATGGAGCCTCTCGCACGCTTAGGCCCTTCCAGGATCATTCAGCGAAAAGAAACGCTCTAGAACTCGCAGATTTGCTGATTGAAAGACCCAGGTTTACCAAGCCTGGGTCTTTGCTGTGACGACCCACCTGCTTACCATTTTATACAGAGTGGTGTAGAATCGCTTTAAGGCAAGCTGAGCAGTTGAATCGCCCTAAGTCGCTGGATGTGCTCAAGGACATGTTTAGCATTCGGCACCCCAGGCGATTGCCGTAGCCACATCAGAAGGGTCGTCTTCGATCCGTTGAACTGCTCTAATAGAGAATCTAGCTGAGCACGATGCTCGCTGGTGAGCGATTCAGTAAGAATGCCCGCTCAAGCGTTCCTTGCTGCTCTACAGAAACCGCAACGCCCGGTTATCTTGGATGTGCGATCCGCCTCAGAATGGGGGCAGGACCATCTGGAAGACTCGATTAATATTCCTTTGCCGCAACTGCTCCGGCGCATCGGAGAACTCTCGAGAGAGGCGCATCTGACCGTCTTGTGCGGAGCCGGATACCGCAGCTCGATCGCTGTCAGTCTTCTTAAAGAGGAAGGGTTCGAACGACTGAGTAATGTCGCCGGCGGCATGCAAGCGGTCCGGCACCTATCGTGCAACTTCACCAAAACCAGCGACGGCGACACGCCGATGCAGGCGCAATGACTTGAATCGCGGTTCCTTTTCCGAGCTGACTTACGACGTAGAGTTGGCCGCCCAATGCTATGCAACGTTCCCTAATACCCGTAATACCAAGTCCCGATGAGGTTGCCGTAATCGGCCTGAGGCCCTCGGGAGATTTAGCAAACCCAACCCCGTCATCTTGTAGTTGGACCGTGAGTCGTTTCTGTTCAAACCGAACCTCAACTTCGAACCGATGCGCATTGGCGTGCTTCAGAGCATTGGTCACCGCTTCCTGAGTGATTCGAACCAGCGCTTGTTCCCAAGCGGAGCGCAACCGAAAGGGCCGCCCCTCAAGACGAACTTCTGTTCTCAGCGCGGTTGCAGACGTCGCCTTTTTAACCACTTTTTCGAGTGCATTTGTCAGGGAAGTCGAATCGCTCAGGATACCGGCTCGCAAAGCTCTCAGCGCACCGCGTGCTTCCATCAACGTTTCCCTAGCGAGGGTGCGCATGCCTTCCAACGTGTGGATGGTTTCGGCACCTTGCCCTTTTTGTTCCGAATTAATTGCTTTTTCGGCTTGCCACAGGATGCCAACCAAACCTTGAGCTAACGTGTCATGCAGATCGCGTGCAAGACGGGCGCGCTCTTGCAGAATTTGATCTAAACGCCAACGATACAGGCCCCAAATAACTAAACCGATCAGAGCGAGACAGAGAGAATAGAACCACCAGGTTTGGTAGTAGTGCGGCTGGATTATAAAATCGGCGGTAGCAGCAAGATCCTCGGAAGCCCAGATTCCATCTCGATTACAAGCAATCACACGAAATCGATAATTGCCCGGCGGCAGACTCGTATAGTATGCCACACGCCGAGTACCTGCATCGATCCAGACGGGGTCGAAGCCCTGGAGCTTGTATCGGTATTGAAGATGCTCCGGCGCTGACAGACTGAGTCCGGCATAATGAATTTCGATGCTATGAATATCCGGAGAAAGGACCGTTGGCGGTTCACCTGGACGCAACGGAATATATTGCGTGAGGTTAGCTATTAACCTCTCTAGCACGATTGGCGGTGACTGCGAACTGGTAATGAGAGTTTCCCGAGAAGTTACTGCAAGTCCTCCGACGGTGGCGAACCAGAGCCGGCCGTCGTCTGTTTGGCAGCTCGTGTTACCATTGCCGCCGCTGCATTCCGCTGTGGCCAGGCCATCGGACGCAGTGAAGCGCCGGCAACTCACGGTTGAGCGTTTTCCATCGAAAAACTCGTTCAACTCGCTGATCGGGGTGGCAAATATCCCCCGATTACTGCTTGCCCAGATATTGCCTTTCTCGTCCTTGAGCAAAGTGAAAAATTCGTCGCTGAACAGGCCTTGATTCGTAGTACATAGATGACCGGCAGATCCGTTGCGGACCCTGGCCAGTCCATACCCGAAAGTACCAGCCCACAGCGTGCCGTCAGCATCGGCTAGCAACGAAACGAATCCACGATCATGGACCGGACTATCTTTTGAGAGCGCGTCCCGCAGTTTGCCGTCTGAGTATTTCAATAAGCCATGGCCAGGAGCGACCCACAGGGTACCGTCGGGTCCCAATACCATCGCGTGCACGATATTGCCGGCGATTCCGTCTTGCTCAGTAAACCTTCGGATCAACTTACTATCGTGAAAGCAATAGAGACCGGCTCCGCCAGTCCCCACCCATAGGTCACCCGAGGCAGTCCCACAGATGGCAATGACTTCGGCTGCGGGAACGAATCGCATTGGCTCTGTCTCGGCTGAAAATGGCTCCTGGCGAAATGATTGCAGAGAGCCGCTTGCGGTCCCAACCCATAGAATGTTCCGCGCATCTTCGTAGAGTGCTGCTACTTCCTCGGACAGAATTGGTGAAACCGGTGGTGCCGTCGTGGCCTGCGTCCCATCTGGCTCGGACAAGAATGCGAGACCGGTCCCACTGCCTACCCAAATCTTTCCAGATCGGGAAGCAAGCACTGAGTAAACCGTGTCACTGGGTAGACCCTGCTTTGAGTCGAGAACGGTAAACCGGGCATCAGAAATTCGAAAAAGGCCCGCGTCCGAGCCGATCCAGATGTCGCCTTCTTTATCCTCGCAAAAGGCTGAAACCAGAGCGTTTCTACGCCCTTCTATCTGCGAAGCGAGGAGGCGAAATTCGGCCCCTCCAACCTTTGGGTCGGGCAACACACGCCAGATTCCACAATCCCTAGAACCGGCCCAAATCATACCGTGAGTATCCGTAAAAAGTGTGGTTATTTCGCTGTTGTCGGTCGAAGGCAACCGAACGGGGGAAACTTGATTCGCGTCGATACAGAACAGCCCCTGATCAGTTGCCACCCAGACTCGATCGAGCAGGTCCGCACTAAGAGCGCCAGTTGGCCTACCAACTAACCCGGTCTTGGCGTCCATCAAGCGCACCTTTCCGTTTGCCTTATTGATGCGGTAGAGACCAACCGACGTAGCAATCCAAAGATCACCTGATTTCGTCCAACAAATCCGGCTGATCACTTGCTGCCGCAGCTCTTGGGCCGGTGCATACTCGATAAACCCCTCACCGTTCTTCCGGAATAACCCTCCCTGGTATGTTCCTACCCAAACTGTTCCTTCATCATCTACCGCAATTGCCGAAACATTCGTCCGCGGTAACCCATCCTTTTGATCCAGGTAGTTAAATTTGCCTTTTCCGGCTCGCCGATAGACTCCTGCGTATGAGCCCATCCAGAGCTCACCGGCTGAACCGACAGACAGACACGTCGCTGTCCGGCGCAGGAAAGGCTTTTGCTGAAATTCGCCAGGCACAAAAAATTCGGCTCCATCGAATCTCATCAATCCTTCTTCACTACCGATCCAAAGAAATCCGTTCTGAGTTTGG
>JAFAIO010000096.1 GCA_019236675.1 Verrucomicrobiota bacterium | reverse complement strand
GCACGACCAGAAGCAGCCGGACGTCATCGCGCCGCCAACTCGGTCTGGGATTGGTCCAGGTACCTGAGCTTCCGCCGCTCGATCCTACCACTGTCGTGATGCAGAAGCCGGAGGTGCCGGCTAACAAGAGGTTTTGCCCGAATTGTGACCAGGCCCTGAAACGCGAACACGGGTTTTGCCCGAAGTGTGGCCAGGAATATTCGTTTCAACCCACCCTGCACGCCGGTGACCTGGTCGACGATCAATATGAAGTTCTTGGATGTATGGCTTTCGGCGGTCTGGGCTGGATCTACCTTGCCCGGGACAAAACGCTGAATCGCTGGGTAGTGCTTAAAGGACTCCTCAATAGCCGGGACGCCGCTACTGCCGCAGCTGCAGTGGCTGAGCGCCAATTCCTGGCCGCCGTCAAACACTCGAACATAGTCGGAATCTACAACTTCGTCACCAAGGGGACGGAAGGTTACATCGTGATGGAGTATGTCGCCGGCCGGACGCTGAAAGCGATTCGGAAAGAACGCGGGCCATTACCACCTGCTGAAGCCATTGCCTATATACATAGAATTCTTGGCGCGTTCAGCTATCTCCACCGGTTCAATCCGCCTCTCGCATACTGCGACTTCAAACCAGAAAACATCATGTTGGAGGGCGATGACGTAAAGCTCATCGACATGGGCGGAGTCCGCAAAGTCGATGATCCGGGAGGCGATATTTATGGAACGGTCGGTTACAGTGCGCCCGAGGCTAATCAAGGGCCAACCCCGGTCTCGGATCTTTTCACGGTGGCTCGTACGTTACTGGTCTTGCTCTTGGACTTTCGCGGCTTCCAGAGCAGTCATCGTTACGACTTACCTCCTTTGGAGGAGACCCCGGTTCTGGCTGAGCATCCCGGCCTTCTCGATTTCTTAGTCAAAGCGACTCACAACCAGCCCGAGCGCAGGTTTCAGACTGCCGACGAAATGGCAGATCAACTTGCGGGCGTTTTACGGCAAGTGGTGGCTAAGAACGGAACCTACCGGGCACTGGAGAGTAACTATTTCGGACCCGATCGGATTGCCTTGGGCGGCGGCAAGTTTGGCGTTTCCGCGGCTAGCCTCGAGGTCTTGCCGCTGCTTAAGCTTGATCCGCTCGACCCGGCGACGACTTTTCTGTTCTCTTTGCCCATCGGTTCCAAGCCTGAAACCTTGTTGCCAACTTATCGGCAAGCGTTGCCCAGTTTTCCCGATTCACTCGAGCTGCCGCTGCGAATCCTTTCACTGGAGATCCAAGCCGGTCAATTCGATCAGGCGGCGGAGAGCCTAAATAGCTTCCCCGATCCCTTTGACTGGCGGCTTCTCTGGTACAAAGGACTGCTCGACTCCGCTCAAAATAATGGCGAACCGCCGCTTACCAGTTTCACTGCTGCCTCCAAAGAGGTTCCCGGTGAGCTGCCGCCGCTCCTGGCTCAGGCAATTGCAGCTGAAGAATTGGGCCAGTTTGAGGTTGCCCTTTCCGCGTATTCTCGAGTCGCACAAACTGATCCTCAGATGGTGAGCGCTCTATTCGGGCTGGCCAGAGTCCAGGCCGCGCTGAACCAACGAGACGACTCCATCGCGACCTTGCAAAAGATCGATAAAACTTCGCCACTTTATGTCGAAGCCCGCTGCGCGATTGCCCGCACGCTAACGAACGGCTCGTTCAATCAGGCTCAGTTCCAGCAGGCGCTGCAGGTGATCAATGATTCGCCACTGGACGAAGAGAACAAAATCGCAGTCCACACGGAGCTCTACCTGAGAGCGATCGACTCGATTTCCAGTAACGGTACAAAGCCTCTCCCGAAACCCGATTTGCCTTCCGAACCACGTCTCCGCCGCCAAGCCGAGAAAAATCTCCGGCAACTTGCCCGTTCCGCTAGCAAAACCGAAGAGCGTAAGCGCCTGATTAATCTCGCCAACCTAACCCGCCCTCACACCCTGATCTAAACCGCGAATGGATCCGCCGTCGCTTAATCGGAGCTAATAGATACACTGTAATTGAGAAAAGCTATGGCGGACAGGCTACGAATGAACGCGAATAAAGACTTAACCGCAGCCCCGAAATTCTCCGGGGTGAAATGAACGCAGATTTACGCAGATATTACTATCCGCAGTTCACACAGATTTCGTTCTGGCTCGTGCCGTCTGAAACAAAAGATCGTTTCGGATGTCTTCGTTTGCCATTACCGCAGGCCGACACCAGACTGCAGGCCAAATCTGCGTAAATCTACGTCCATTTCACCCCGGAGAATTTCGGGGCTGCGGTTAAGTTCCTTTATTCGTGTCCATTCGCGGTTGATTTTAGGTAGCGACTCCCATGATCCAGTGCCCGCGCTGCTCTGCTGTTTGTCCTGACGAATCCAACTATTGTGAGGAATGCGGTGCCGCACTTCGCCAGCCTGCCAGTAGCGTTGTCACCGAGTATGTCGATAAATCGGTGAGTAACGATTCAGCGGATCTGTTGTGTTGCCCGAATTGCGGAATCAAAGTTGAAGCCGGGACCGAATTCTGTCCGCACTGCGGCATCGCCCCTAGTTACCCTGACAACTTTCGGATTGCTGATTGGCCAGATCTCGTCGCCCTTTGTAACCGGGGGCTTCGACACCCGAAGAATGAGGATGCGGTAATAGTAAAACGGATTGATTCGCGAAGTTTTCTGGCCTTGAGCGATGGGGTCTCGCATTCCCAACGCCCGGAGCTTGCTGCCCATCGCGCAACCAGTGCCGCGGTGGCGGCGTTTATGGAATCACCTGACCGTTCGCCGAAAGATCTGCTCCGTGCAGGGGTCTCTCGGGCGCAAGCGGCCGTGGCTGAAATCGCGGTTGACCCGAATCTATTCGAGGATCCGCCATGCGCGACGCTTACTCTGGCGTTGGTTAGTCCGGACGAGATCGCGGTTGCCTGGCTGGGCGATAGCCGCGCTTATTTTCTTACTGCTGAATGCGCTCATCAGCTTACCCGCGATCATTCGATCCTGATCCGGCTGGCTAACGCGGCGCACGTTACTGAGAGCGAAGCCTTGCTTCTGCCGGGCAGCCACGCTTTAACCCGCGCTGTCGGTGGCGGTGTAGCGCCGGAAGAGCCCGAGGTTACGATTTATCCTGTCACTGAGCCGGGTCTGCTTCTGCTCTGCAGCGACGGTCTCTGGAACTATGCACCCGAGTCTCCTGCTCTCTACGATTTGGTCCGGTCGCACACTCCCATTCCGCCGCCTGACTCCGGTTCATTGCTTCCGCTTGCCGAGGCGCTGGTTCAGTATGCTTGCGCCCAAGGCGGCGCCGACAATATCTCAGTGGCGTTAACGACCATCGTCCCAACCAAAAGAATTTCAGAAAACTAACGGCAGATGAACGCAGATTTACGCAGATAGGTTTTAGTTAGCCAGCGGTCGCCAGGCTCTACTTTTCACTTTTCATTTTTCACTTTTCACCCTCCCATTCTTGCTAGCTCCTTATGTCTGATTTCACCGCCCAGGTCTTCCAAAATCCCTATCTGCCCGAAAACGGCGAACACGTTAACGCCGTTTTAACGATCCAATGTAACGCGGTCCAAAACCGTCCCGATCCGCTAACCCTTGGAGCTATCATCGATTGTTCCGGCTCGATGGGAGAAGGTCGCCGGATCCAACAAGCGAAAAAGGCTGTCGCTGCCTTGATTGAGGTATTACCCGAAGACGCACATTTCTTCGTGATTGCGGGCAACCACGAATCTCAGCTCGTGGTTCCATCTGGCCCCGCTACTCCGGAAAACAAGATTATGGCCTTATCGGGCCTGCAGACGATTAATGCTACCGGTGGCACCGCGATGTCTCAATGGCTCCACGCCGCCCGTGGACAGTTTCGCTCTAGCCGGCCCGGGATCCATCGCGCTGTGCTCCTGACCGATGGCAAGAACGATAACAGCGATCCGCTTGACCAAGTGCTAGCCGAGTGCGCTGGGCAATTCCAAGTGGATGCCCGCGGC
>JAFAIO010000083.1 GCA_019236675.1 Verrucomicrobiota bacterium | reverse complement strand
TTCGCATGCAAACTATCGTCATTGGCCATCGTAACCCCGACATGGATTCGATTGTTTCCGCGATTGCTTACGGGGAATTAAAACGAGAATTAGGCACTCCCAACGTATTGGTTGCCCGGGCCGGAAACACGAATGCCCGGATTGACTTCGTCCTCGAAAAATTCGGCGTGCCCGCGCCCGAGTTCGTTGGGGATGTCACCCCGAAAGTTGGCGACCTGATGGAAACGAAGGTGGTGTCAGTGTTGCACCATTCCACAATCAATAAGGCCATCAATTCGATCGAACGGAAACGGCTGCGCGGGTTACCGGTGGTTGACGATGAAAATCAGTGCCTTGGATTATTATCGGGCTGGAAAATAACGAACCATCTGTTTCCTCCGCGGGAAGAGACCAGCAGCTCCCGGCTGATCAACGCCTCGGTTTCGGACCTGGTCGAAGCGGTGGATGGGAATGTCCTGGCCGGAACGATCGGCCAGGTGGAGCGCCAATTCATTATGATGGTGGCGGCGATGAGCCTGGAAGCATTTCTAGGGCGTTTCCAGCACTATGATAGCGGGAAGATTGTGCTGTTTGTCGGCGATCGCGAAGACGTCCAATTAGCCGCTATTCGGGGTGGAGTAACTACCATTGTGGTAACCGGTGGGCTGGGAGTTTCGGCCCAAGTTCGCCAGGCAGCCAAGAGTGCGGCCGCTTGCTTAATCTCAAGTCGATTTGATACCGCCACCTCTGTGCTCCTTTCCCGGGGCAGCGTGCGGGTCGATCAATTTCTGGAACCGACGTTTACCAGTTTCACTCCGGAGACCACGCTGGTCGCTGCCCGCAAAATCGCAGCGAACTCGCCGGATTTTATCTTCCCGGTAGAGGACGAGAGCAAACGTTTGGTGGGGATCCTATCAAAGAGCGACTTTTTGAAGACCGTGCCGCGCCAACTCATTCTGGTCGACCACAACGAGATGACACAGGCGGTAAAGGGCGCGGACGAAATTCCGATTGTGGAAGTCCTGGATCATCATCGCCTGGGCAGCTTACGCACGGATGTGCCCATTTTGTTTTGGAACAATCCAGTTGGGTCCACGAGTACGATTGTAGCGCTGTGCTATCGTCAATTTGGGATCAGCATCAAACCGCCGATTGCCGGTTTGCTGATGGCTGGGCTCATCTCAGATACCCTCAATCTGACGTCGCCCACCGCGACTCCGGTCGATGCGCAGGTGTTGCAAGAACTGAGCAAGATCGCTGGGGTCGCGGCGGATGAGCTGGCCAAGGAGATCTTCGCCGTTGGATCGCCGCTGTTGAGCTTGACGCCGAAGGATGTGGTGGTAGCCGATTGCAAAGACTACGAAGAGGGGGGATTCCGATTCAGCGTGGCTCAAATCGAAGAGCTGAGTTTTGCGTATTTCGATGACAAAAAAGCGGCTTTGTTCGAGGCTCTTGAAGAGTATCGGTCGAAACGCGAGGCTTATTTCAGCGCGTTGCTGGTTACCGATGTGAACACGCAAAACTCGCGCATGCTGCTCGCGGCACCGCCCGAGTTCCAGGAATTGATCCATTATCCGAGTCTGGGCCCGAATCTGTACGAGCTGAACCATATTGTGTCTCGAAAGAAACAACTGATTCCGTATTTACTGGACTGCTTGCAACGCGTGACCGCCAAACCCTGACCGCAGATTCGAAAAGAGCGGTAAAGACAGATTAAATATCCGCAGATTTCGCAGATTAACGCAGATTTCGGCGCTGGGTGATTACTGCCGGCGTGCTAAAGACGTCCTTCCTATGAAACGAGTGCTGCTCTACCGGAGACGAAGCAAATCCACGGCCAAATCTACGTAGTCTGCGGATCCGTCCGGTTTCACTTCTTAGCCGTCTGTGTTACAAAAGTCTTGCTACGCCAAATCGCCCGTCCAACCCCACCGCCGAAATCTGCGTTAATCTGCAAAATCTGCGGATATTTAATCTGTCTGCGTTTTCCGTGGCCTGCAGAATCCCAAGGCGCTCACTTTAAGGCCTGACAGAAACGTGAGTAACCTGTGTAATCCGCGGATCATGCTTTTGCGAGCTTCATGGCTAGAGTAGAGACCACGAGTTCTGCGGTTGGGTTTTGGCACAATATCCGGCGCTGTTTTTGGCAATCGCCGGAAGAACGGCAAATGCGACCGGCCTGGTGGGTTGTGGCCATCAATTGGGTGTTGGCTTTCCTCCTGTTGTCTTTGGTGGCGTGGTATGCCTTTGCCAATCTGCGATACAACTGGAACTGGGACGCGGTCAGCAATTACGCGGGGTTTTTCTGGCGGGGATGGTTCACGACGATTCTGATCTCCGCAATGGCATTGGTTCTGAGCACGCTCATCGGCGTGACGGCAGCCCTGCTTAGGCGATCCGGCTTCTTCGTTTTGCGTGCGCTTAGTCGGATCTATGTGGAGACGATTCGAGGTACCCCGCTTTTGGTTCAGGTTTCGTTCGCGTTTTACGTAGTTGCATCTGCGATTCATTTAGAGAATCGCTTGGTCGTTGGAATATCTACTCTGGCGATCTTTTCGGGGGCGTATATCAGCGAAATTGTGCGGGGAGGAATCGAAAGCATCGGAGCCTCACAGCTTGACTCTGCTCGGGCGATCGGTCTGACCCGAGTTCAGACCTATCGGTATGTCATTTTTCCCCAAGCGATCCGGGTTATTCTGCCCGGACTAGCTGGGATGTTTGCTTCTTTGATCAAGGATTCATCGCTGCTGTCGGTGATCTCAATCGGCGAGTTTACCTGGAACGCGCAGCAAGTGGGTGGACTGACGTACAGCCTGTTTGAGACCTATATCCCGCTGGCGGTCGGTTATCTGGTACTCACCTTGCCGATCACGCTTTGGACTCAGTGGCTGGAGCGGAGGACCAAATTTGAAACGTAGAAATGCAAAAGCATGACCGAGCTTTGAAAGATCGCCGCACCTGGCGTCTACTCGCTCGAATGAGAAGCAGCATCCGATTGCGCTCCGGCTACCTTAGCAACCGCAAATGCGGCGCTATATTCTAATCCTTCAAGCAATTTGTCGTTGCACTGTGACGGTGTCATTTCCGCGATCCATATCGACACTCCAAATAGAAGTGAGGTCAAATAGATAGGTAGTAGCACGAACTTAAGAATCCAATTCCACCATGCCGACAACCTCCGGAACATAGCCAACCGTCGGACAGATCCTGGGCGCGTCAAATAAAGTTAGGAAGACCTCGGGCAGAAGCTGCTACTTACGAGAACGATAGACAGGATTCTGCCGTTCAAGCGTCTGCGATTGAATCAGGCTGACAGCCCCGGGTGGTTCTGTTATTTGGAATATCCATGAGAGTAGTCTCTCTAGTCGCCGGGTTAGCGGTTGGCGTCCTCCCTTTTCTGCAGCCGAATTTGAAGGCGTCAACCGGGGGTTCGTCAAAGTTTGATGGAAGCTGGACAGTTACGGCGAATTTTCATCGATATAAGGATCCCACGGGTCCCGTTGCTAGCGCGTTTATCATTCAGTTTCCGGCGACGGTAACGAACGGAGTTTTGAGCGGTGAGTGGAAAGCAAGGAACGGTGCCTGGATGACACTCAGCGGGAAGATCGGCGCCGATGGAATGGCGGTTTTACATGTAAATGGTCTTACGTCAACCGCCTTGGAATATCACTTAAAGGATCACGTCACTGGGGAGAGTCATGCGCGCGCCGGCCATCCGATCGCTTTTGATGTAAAAGCCCAGTTCAGCGGTCAACGCGGTAGCGGCGAACGGATCGGAGCACGTGCCACTGATTTCGATTTCGTCAAAGGATGAAACTTGAGATCCGAAACCTCAGCAAGAGCTTCGGCCAACAGCTCGTTCTCGGCGACGTCTCACTCTTGCTCGAGAAGGTCCATACTCTCGCGTTGATTGGTCCCTCCGGTGGTGGGAAATCGACGTTGCTACGGGTGATCGCAGGCTTGGAACGACCAGACGAAGGCGAGGTTTGGTTGAATGACAACGAGATCGTTTTTCAAGAGAAGTCGCTGAGAGAACATCGGCGGACGGTGGGAACGGTATTTCAGAGTTTCAATTTGTTCCCGCATCTGACTGGATTTGGCAATGTGACCCTGCCGCTCGAAAAGGTTCATGGGTATTCGTCACAAAAGGCCCGAGAAACCGCGACCGAGATCTTGGAACGCTTTCAATTGATGGAACATGCCCACAAACAGCCGGCCCAACTTTCCGGTGGGCAACGCCAACGGATTGCAATCGCTCGCGCCGTGGCGATAAGGCCCAAGCTGCTCTTATTCGATGAACCCACTTCCGCTTTGGACCCCGAAATGACGGGCGAAGTGTTAGACCTGATCGAGGAGCTCCGAGAAGAAGGTCGGGATTTTGTGCTAGTGACGCATCAGATGGGATTCGCGCATCGGGTGGCGGATCAGATTGCTATCCTGAGCCAGGGCCGGATCGTTGAATGTGGTCCGCCTGCACAGGTGCTAGATCAGCCAAAGGAGGAGGTGACCCGACAATTTTTGTCGCGAATTTTGAAGTATTAGACTGACCTCGCCCAGCAAAGCGGAAGAAGAAAAAATGTCACGCAAAGACGCAAAGGTAAATCAAAGTAGCGTTAGGACTTGAGCGGGCTGGAAGGCTGCTGAGTTGCGCGGCGTCGGCCGATGTTAAAATTAGCAGTGTGTCCGACGATGAGATCTGCACGGTAAATCCGGCGTTTAGATTCGCACTCAACCAGCATGTCTGAACCTTTGCGTCTTTGCGTGAGATTTTTCTTCTTTCAAGCGCAGCCGGCAATCAGCGACCGGCGGGAACGGTTTGTAGGGATGTACCACGTAGAAATTCGGAAACGAATGGCGTTGCGGGAAAACCATGTACTTCCGATGGAGTGCCGACCTGCTCGATGTGCGCATGGTTCATGACCACGACGCGATCCGCCAGCTCGAGAGCTTCCTCCTGGTCGTGAGTGACAAACATCGTGGTAATCTTTAACTGTTGTTGCAGGCTGCGAACCCAGGCGCGCAGTTCTTTTCGCACCTTGGCGTCCAGAGCGCCAAAAGGTTCATCGAGCAAGAGAATACGAGGCTCGATAGCCAGTGCTCGCGCTAAGGCCACTCTTTGCCGTTGGCCGCCGGAAAGTTGGTGTGGGCTGCGATTTTCGAACCCGGGCAACTGCACCAATCGCAGTAATTCACTGACTCGATCCTGAATCTCGCGCCGGCCCATCCGGAACTGGTGGCGGTTCACCTCCAGGCCGAAGGCGACGTTTTTGGCGACGCTCATATGCCGAAACAAAGCGTAGTGCTGATAGACGAAACCAACCCGGCGTTTTTGGATCGGCAGTGATGTGGCGTCCACACCATCAAACAAGATGCGCCCGGAATCAGGGAAATCGAGGCCGGCCACCAATCGAAGCAGCGTCGTTTTTCCGGAACCGGAAGGGCCAAGTAAGGCCACGAGCTCACCATCATCAACGGCAAGAGAAACCCCATCCAAGGCAATAATAGCGCCGAATCGACGGACTAGTTGTTTTGCTTCGATGCGCATTTCTTTAAAGGAGTTCGGGAGTTCAGGAGTTCAGAATGTAGAATCATTCGACCGTTACCCGTCAGCGTTCGTTACTCCGTAATTTTTTGGACTTGGTTGACGACGTTCTCGGCGATCACGGCGTTCCCGCTCGTTCCCTTTAGTGTCTTGGTGGCGAAATAGTTTCGTATTAGTCAGGTAAAAGATCGGCCCTGCGCCAGGTGAGGAGCGCCTTGATAACCAGAGTAAGAAGGGCCAGCAACGTCAGCAGTGAGGCGACGGCGAAAGCTCCCACATAGTCGTAGTCATTGTACAAAACCTCGACGTGAAGAGGGATGGTGTTGGTTAGTCCGCGGATATGACCGGAAACGACAGAGACAGCACCGAACTCGCCCATGGCGCGTGCGTTACAAAGGATCACCCCGTAAAGAATTCCCCACCGAGCCTTGGGTAGCGTGATTCGCCAAAAGGTTTGCCACCCATTAGCTCCTAATGAGAGCGCCGCTCGTTCTTCGTCGCTGCCTTGAGAGGTGAGCAGCGGGATCAGCTCGCGAGCGACAAACGGGAAAGTAACGAAGATGGTAGCAAGCACGATCCCGGGCACGGCAAATATAATTTTAATGTTCCAGGCACTGAGCAAGGGGCCGAACCAACCGCGGGCGCCGAAAAGCAGAACAAACACCAGGCCGGATGTAACCGGTGAAATGGAGAACGGCAGATCGATGAGAGAAATTAAAACGGTCTTACCGGGAAAATCGAATTTAGCGATCGCCCAAGATGCAG
>JAFAIO010000554.1 GCA_019236675.1 Verrucomicrobiota bacterium | reverse complement strand
TGACGCGGCCTTCAGCGCGTGCAGTTTCATTGCGACCAACCGTTTCGGGTCGGGGATCCGAATGGTCCGTCCGTCGAATACCCGGGTTTCTATGAAATGGCTTAGCCGAGTGAAAGTGCTTTGGTCCACGATCATGAGATCGAGCGGAGGTAGACCTGTGCTTGGCGTGAGCTGAAGGAACGCTACCGATTCAAAGTACGGAGTGTACCCGAGCCGTTCCAGAACCGATTTCGTCACCGGCAAGGATAGTTCGGAGATCAGGAGATCGAGATCGAAAGTATTCCTCTGATGTCCGTGTAACACAACGGCGTGTCCACCGATAACTAAGAAGGGTACACTGTCTTGGTGCAAAGCATCGAAGACGGTTGCGTAAATCGGCATGACCCAATTAATATCTTGCGCCAATAAAAACCAACCGTGAGTCATGAGACCGGACTCAGCTGGGTGGAAGATCTGTTCACCCAGCAAATGTGTTCTGACGGGATTAACGGTAAGGTTGATTTCTTGAGTCCCGGATATGGCCGAGGTAATGGACGAGGCCGAAAGGGTTAGGCTTGCCGAAGGTGTGAAGGCCTGCGAGAATTCAGGATATGGAGCCGGCCTCGGTTGAGCAGAAGCCCGGCGAAATTCTTGTATTCTTTGTTCGCAGAGATACACAATGCGCCGAATGCGGGGACGATCTGTTCTCGGGGACTATGATCACACTTGAAAAGGAGCGCGGCGCACTCTGCTTGAGTTGCGCAGACCTGGAGCATCTGGAGTTTCTGGCGAGTGGTGATGCGGCGGTGACCCGACGAGCGACGAAGCATTCCAAACTCAGAGCGGTAGTTTTGCAATGGAGCCGGACCCGGAAACGGTATGAGCGACAGGGGATCCTGGTAGAAGCCGAAGCTATCGAAAGCGCAGAGGCAGAATGTTTGGCTGATGCTGAGCGGCGAAAACGGCAGGCTGAACGTAGGGAATTGCGGACGGCTGAACTGGATGAAGTTTTCGTTTCGGAGTTTGCTCAAGAGATTCGGCAGCAGTTTCCCAACTGTCCAATAGCCAACGCGAACCGGATTGCGGAGCACGCTTGCTTGAGATCTAGCGGACGGGTGGGACGAACAGCAGCGGCGAAAGAGTTCGATCCGGATGCGATCTATTTAGCGGTTGCTGCTGCCGTTCGCCATGAATTTACGAATTACGATATTCTTCTGCTACGGGGAATAGAACGCTCGCAGGCTCGATCTCGGGTACGCGACAAGGTGCAGCAGACATTGGGAGAATGGGGAGCAGTTCGCGGCTAAAGGCGACGACCGGCTGACAATAAAGGAAGCGCCAGTCGTGTACTGGTGTCGTTACAATTTGGACTTTTCAGGCGGCCGGGCCCTTCGCTTGTGATGGATTGGGGCGCCTAGAAAGGCTTGTCTGGCTGGACGGCCTGAGGCTTGCCAAAGCTTGGCAATCTCGAAGACGATCGCGGTAGTGTAACTAACCGCGATCCAAACACAGACGGCTTCGATAGGTAAACCGGACCATGCACCGATCTTGAGGCCGACCATTTGGTTCGGCTGATAGCCCCACCATTTGTATGGTACCGCTAACGTTGCTTCCCAGAGTAAACTCAGAAGGAGCACGAAGAAGAGGGTGAGACTGAACGCGCGCCAGTTCACGAATCTTTTGGCAACTGGGAAAAAAGCAGCTGACGGAACGAAGCCGACCAGTACGAGGAAGGTGAAATACTCTGGGAAACCCTCGGGATCTGAAGAGAATTGTTTTTTGTAGATTACTGAAGCGACAATGAGAACAATGGCGAGCACCACCGAAAGCGGATGGAATTTAAGTAAACGAGGGATGTTCTTGGATTCTCCCCGATAGTCCGGTTCTTCGTATTTTGCTAACCAATATTCGTCCAACCAAAGATAGATCAGCAGAACCGCAATAAACCCGGTTAAGTAGAAGATATATTCTTCCACCGGTACAGGCTTGTGTAAGGCGGGAGCGTAAATCTGTAAGGTTGCGCCTGGGTTTTCGAAAAGGAAGAAACGGCTAGCGAAGAAGAAATCAGTCGCGAATCCGATCGGTACGAGGAGGCCGATTGTCCACCAGAAAGCTCGCCGCGGGATCTTTACCTCCGCTCGTGGAAGAAAGACAATAGCGATCAGGAGAATCGGAACAATAAAGAGGAGGAGACTCCAAGTGTAGCCGTAGGGTGTGGGGTTAGCCTCTGTGATTTGTAAGGTACCAGGTGAACGAACTGAATTCAGGCTGAGCGCGGCGGGGAAGATAATCATGGCGAGCATGGCTATCACGATCCAAACGCTGGTCCGTGAATCGGGTGCGCGCCGAGAGACGGTTTTTTGCATGAACCTGGCTTTGTGAAAGGTCGACCAGTTGTTAATAAAGGTGAGGCGTCCTTAAAGCGAAATACGCAAAATGACGTACGAAAGGCGGACCGCGAATGCACACGAATGAACGCGAAGACGAAGACTAACCGCGGATAAACGCAGATTTACGCAGATGGTTCATAAGAGAGCGTAGCGTAGTTGAGCCGCGTCGCGGTGGAATATTTGTAGTCCCGCAGGCGCGGGATTGGAGCGAAGCGGAGGCCTAGGGCAAAAACCAACCGCGAATGGACGCGAATGGACACGAATAAAAAATCCTCCAAGGAAGGATAGACTGACCCCAGCCCCGAACCCGGAAGGCCTTCGGGGAAATTTTCCGGGTTGAGATTAACGGAGATTTAGGCAGCTGGCGAAGCGCGAGGAGAACTGGGGTCGCTTCTCAATCCACTTTCGATCGTTGCCTTATGGGGTATGGTGTCGCTGAATGGTACAACGGTTCAGACGACAACCCCGAATCCGGTTCGAGTATTCGTCCCCGCGACGTGGTTGCGGTTGTGCTGGATGTCTCGTGGCGCCGTTCTTGGTGTTGCTCCTGATATTTCTTTGTTTATCGGAGGCGGTTGTCAGGCGGCTTTTGCGCCGGGTTTAGCTCGAAGCGGAGGACTGGGGCAGCAAATGGAAAATGGCCGTGAAAAGGCGCAAAAGGCACAAAAAACAAAGAAAAATCTCACGCAAAGCAGACTTCGCCCCATCTCCCCATTTAGCTTCGTCGGCCAAGGACGCAAAGGCGCAAAGGTTCGAAAATGCGGAGCCTAGTGGAGCCGCGTCTTGTCCGACGTAGCTAACCTGTCCGACATAGCTACAGGGGGCGACGGGGCGAAGTCGGAAGGGGGAGATGGTGCGACTTGTCCTCCATAGTTGCGGGGCCATGGGACGACGGAGGAAGTCGGAAGCGTTTACCCCGCAGGCTTTCCGGGGTTAAATATTTGCTGCCTAGGCCCAGAGCGAAGTGGAGGCTTAGGAATTTCGTCGCTATTCAGCTGAGCTCAGCACACTCGGCGAGGTCAATCGTACCCAGAGACTCCGATCTGTTGTCAGTTATTTGGTTGGCATTGAATGTCGTTTCCGTTCCCGATAAAAAGGTGATCGATGAGTTACGACCTTTACTTCGGTCGGGGGAAACCGTTAACGGAAACAGAGTTTTTTTCGTATTTTTTGGGCCGTCGCAATTATACCCGACAGAACCGGCAAGCTTGGTATTCGAATGATCATACCGGTGTTTATTTTAATTTTCTAATTTCTGACCCCAACGATCTTCAAGACGCGGAAAAGCCGCGTTTGGCAAGCTTCAATATCAATCTCTATCGGCCGCATTTCTTTGGACTAGAAGCGGGACCTGAACTCGATGCTTTTATAGAGCACTTCGAACTCACGGTGATTGATCCGCAGGAGAAAGAACGGGAGAGGTTCTCTGTCGAAAGATTCTTGTCTAATTGGAACCAGGCAAACGAATTCGGATATAAAGCTTCGTTAAATTTAGGCAGGAGTCCGGCTGAAGTTCATGTTCGCCCTTCGACGGAGTTAGAAGCGATCTGGCGCTGGAATTATGAGGTGCCTCGGATTCAAACCGAGCTCGGCCAAAACGTTTTTGTTCCGCGTATAGTCTGGATAAATGCGGACGGAGATTTGAATTCAGCGGCGGTATGGCCAGACGGTATTGCTACGTTAGTTCCAGCCGTCGAAAAGATCATCGTTCCAAGGAACAAGATGGCGCCGCGAAACCTGTTGTCGCGCCAAAAAGATATGTGTTTCATCGACCAGTCGCTACTGGATCAATGTTTAGCTCCGCTTGAGGCCGGGCGTTATCCGTTACCCTGTCGTACACCGGCTTATCTCTCACCGCCGAAAAATGTGGACAGATTCGTTCGCGCGCTTACACCCGAAAGACGAAAAATGGAAGGGGTGTCGATGGATAAAGTGTTAGATGCCGAAATCGTGGAAGGCGCAAAGCGGCAAGGTGAAAGCTTGCCCTGAGCAAGCATTGAGCGCGCCGAAAGGGTGAAAAGTGAAAAGACTCTGGAATAGCCGCAACAGACGTCGCCAAGGCTATGTCGGTCAAGACAGAGCGCAACCTACTTCGCCAAGGCGCTTCGTAGGTCAAGAAGAACGCAAAAAAAGAGGAAGAGAAATCTCACGCAAAGGCGCAAAGACGCAAAGGTTCGGATTTCAAGAATCGTAGCCTAGTCACGCCGAAATATAGTAACCTGCGAGACAGTCGAATAACGGAGGTTTTTCTGTCCCGGAGGGACAGGATGATAGTAGCCCGACTCCGCAAAGCCTACGTCGCGGGTCGCACCGTTGAACGTCAACGACATTGTGTTTTCGGGTGCGCCATAGTCTGCGAAGGCGCCCAGGTACGAAAGTGCCTGGTAGGCGTTAGACGAAAATCCGTACCGTTAGACACGGTATGATTGGTTTGCTCGTGAGTTACCATTGGCCAAGGGGTCTGCCCAGTCCAACGAGGGTCGAGACGGGACACGGCGCTTAACCGTCTCGCGTTTTTAACAGTCTGCCAGGTTTGAGTCTGCGAGCCCTAAGGAAGCAGGCGCCTTATTGTCGTGTACGTAGTTTGACGTATTGATGGTGGGTGCGGCACAGAACGAGCTTCTGGCTAGGTTCACACTCGGCGGCGTATGCGGTTTTGGTGTGTTAAGTTTTGTTGGGAGATTGTTTCATATTTTAAATTCTTTAGGTGTTTTAGATTAGGAAATCTAAGCAGTTAGTTAAATGTTAAATGTTTTATTAAATTTCAGTTGCGAATGTTGCGTATTGCTGATTAAGTGGCGGTCTGATGAAAGGAGGCAAGGTCTTGATGACGGTACAAAAGTATCACGAGCGGGTTATGCACCAGGCGCTCGACGTTATCGGTTTGCTCCTATCTCGGGTCATGGATTGGCAGATCGAATTCTGACCGTTTTCCGCTGCATGCGGGTGCCCCGCGGTTTTTGGGTAAACTAACTGCGGTTCGGCGTCTCACCGATTAACTAAGCGGTGGTCTTTTCTCAGGACGGATTTGTCTGCTGGGAATCGAAGCATCGGCCTCGCAAGCGAGGCAACGCTCCACGGGCTCTGCTCTTACTATCTCTAATTTATCCAATGAAATTATTACTGAGTTCTTAGACCGAGTGTGTTTTTGATCCTGTTGGCAACGGGATCTGGCTGGAGCACGCGGGAAGTAAAGAACAAACCGGCCTATGCAAAAAATAGGCATACGCGTCTGCCCAGCTTGCGGTGCGCTCGTTTACGAGAGCGACCCGTGTTGGGTCTGTCTTTTGCGCGGGGCTATAAAGCCAGGTGCGTCTGTCTGCCTGGCAACGGCCGGCGCCAGCCAATTTCAGCCCAATTTTGAGCATTATCGAGTTCTACGGAACCCGGACGGTACACCGGTTGAGCTTGGTCGTGGCGCGATGGGCGTGACTTACAAAGCGCTCGATATCAATCTGCACTGTGTGGTCGCGCTCAAGGTTATCAATGTGGAGATCGTGGGCGATCAGTGTGCTTGTCACCGCTTCGTGCGAGAGGCTCGAGCCGCGGCGCGAGTTCGGGACGAGAATGTGGCGTCGGTCTTCCATCTGGGAAAGCAGGGTGCGTCCTATTTTTACGCCATGGAGTTCGTCGATGGCGAGCCGCTAGATAAGCTGGTCCGGCGTGCGGGTTGCTTGGAACCGGCGGCTGCTCTGCGAGTGGTAAGATTCGTAGCGACAGGTTTAGAAGCGATCGCCAACCAAAACTTGGTTCATCGGGACATTAAGCCGAGCAACATTATCGTTAGACTGGACGGGAATAGGATTGTCCGGGCAAAAATTATCGATCTAGGTCTAGCCAAAAGCGCGATCGAAGATGACGCGATACCGGCGATCTCTTGTCCGGGGTCGTTCGCGGGTACGCCTGCGTACGCTAGCCCCGAACAATTTGCGAGAATCGGCGCGGATATTCGTTCCGATCTTTATTCACTGGGCGTGACGCTCTGGCAAATGTTGTGTGGTGAGTTGCCGTTTCGAGGTTCGTCCTTGGAATTGAGCGATCAACATCAATACGCGCCGTTGCCGATGGAAAAGCTCCGGCAGATTCCTCGGTCCATAGCCGGCCTACTGGAGATACTTCTGGAGAAGGATCCAAGCCGGCGGTACCAGAGGCCTGCGGAGCTGGTGGAGGCCATTGCCAAAATCTTAGAACTAGAGGAGTGGTCGCTGACCACCGATGTTTTAGGATCGGAAACGCTGGCGGCATGCCCGGCCGAGTTTTTGCGGAATTGGCGACCGGAGGTGTCCGTCTCGAAGAGACTCGGTATCGCTTGGTTGCTTGCGCCGCTGATCGGTTTGCTGAGCCTAGTGTTCCTGTGGCGTCCGTTACCCACGAAAGTTAAATGGTTGATCGGCTCGCGCGATAACGCGTCCGCCGAACAGAGCCTTGCCGTGCTTCCGTTCGAGAATATCGGTCCGAACCAGGAGGGCGCTTACATTGCGGATGGCGTGGGGAATGGCCGCGAAAACGCACAAAAGGGACAAAAAACGAACCGCGAATGGACACGAATTAACGCGAATAAAATCTCACGCAAGGGCGCAAAGGGAGACAGTAATAGCCGCGAAAGAACGCAAAGAAAAGACAAAGAAAAAATCTCACGCAAAGGCGCAAGGCCGCAAAGGTTCGGATTTCAAGATGGGTAGCGTAGTAGAGCCGCGTCTTGACCGGCGTAGCTAACCTGTCCGACGTAGCAAAAGGGCGCGACGGGGCGAAGTCGGAAGGGGAGATGGGGCGACTTGTCCTCCATTTTATCCTCCATAGCTTTGGCGACGGAGGAAGTTGCGGGGCCATGGGACGACGGAGGAAGTCGGAAGCGTTTACCCCGGAGGCTGTTTCCCCGGACGCTTTCGGGGTTCGGGGTGAAATATTTATAGCCCCTAGGAAGGGCGAGCGGCCGAGGCCGGCAGGAAGCCTCCCAGGTTGATAACCGGCCAGCTGACCGGCAGCTCGGATGGATAGGGCATACTATCTTGTGCTCCAGGCCGCGAAAGGCTGAATGCCATGGCTTGAGCTCCCAAATAGATCGCACGCGTGAGGTCGTCAGTGACCGCTAGGGTGATACCAGCCCAGGCCGTCAGGCATTCTACCGCGCCGGCACCTTGTACGAATGGTACTGAGGGAATCGGTTGAGCCTGAACACGGTTTCCATCAGAAAAGGTCAACGAAAAACGGGGTTTCTGTCTAACAATCACATTGCGAACACCCCGGTGATGCAGTTCTTGAATTGCTGCGTTGACATCAGGCTGCCCGGTCAGTGACAACGCTTCAAGGTCGTCAATAATCACCAGATAATAATGACCGGTCGGAAGTTCTATCCCCGACTGAACCGGTGCGGCATGGATCACTAGCCGTTTACCATGTTGATTGCATAGCCGGTAAACCTCCGATAGGGCGGGAGGCGCGATCTCGAACTGAGTGAACACTAAGTCGCTTTGACGAATCGCGGATTCGACTTTTCTGACCAACGATGCCGGGAATTTGATGTTAGCGGAGGTCGCAATTAACCCTGAATGAACACCGGTTTTTCGTTCCTGAAATAGCATGGCCACGCCGGTCTGGGCTGAGGGTAGCTCGATAAAATCTGAGGTATCGATCCGTTCATTAGCTAGCCGCTCCGTCGCCATTTTAGCGAACATGTCAGCGCCATGCGCTCCGACGAATTTCACTTGGCATCCAGCGCGAGCGGCTGCCACGGCACAGTTTGCTCCTCTGCCGCCGCAGAACATTTCGAAGTCTCCACCTAAGATCGACTGACCCCTCTCGGGAATGGTATCGCAGGCGATAACCAGATCCGTGTTATAGCTGCCGATAACAACAACACGCAAATTTGCGAAGCCGTTTGGCAAAGACATACTAAACGAGCCTTGAAGGTTTCCCCCAAAAGCTGACGAGCTATTGTATTAAAAGGACAGCTTCTTACAAGCCTCCAAAAAAGACGAAGAAAAATCTCACGCAAAGGCGCAAAGACGCAAAGGTTAAGAGGGAGCGAAGCCTAGTTGAGGCGCGTCTTATCCGACGTAGCAAAAGGGCGCGACGGGGCGAAGTCGGAAGCGGTGAAATATCTATAGCCTAGGGTGAATCTGCGAGCCCTAGGTATGGCGTAACAAAATGCGTTCAGCGCTGAAAGCGCGCAAGAAACAGAACGTCGGCGCATTCGGTCAGTCGTTTTTGGGTCAAGCAGCCGCCATGGAAACAAGCCGTTTCTGTCGCGCTTTCAGCGCTAGGCCTTTTTTTTGTACGGTTCACCCAGGGCTCGCAGACTCACCCTGGGCTACAAATATTTCACCGCTACGCGGCTTAGGGTGCGCCTTCGTTTTACCTTTGCGCCCTTGGGTCCTTGCACGAGATTCTATTCGCGTTCATTCGTTGCCTGTCGCGCCGTAGGCCTTGCGGAGGCGGATCCATTCGCCGCCTGTTTTATGTCTACTTCGCGGATGGTGATTCTCTGGCGGCTTCGACTAGCGCATTAGCGAAATTGTCGACGTTCTTGTCGACTAGGAAAGCGGTCACCGCATCGTTTAATGCCTGTTGAAAGGCGGCGGGGGCAGCTTCGCCATGGACACAGCTGGGTACTGGTTTGTCCTTGGCAAAGGAATCCATAGACCATTGGTGATAGGCATCGAATTTCGAGCGATCGATGTCGGTTCGGGCGGGAATCGAGCCCTTCAGGCGATTGAATGCTTCTTGCGCTTCCTTGCTGCCAATGCTCTTTAACCAGGCCAGAGCCGCCTCTTTGTGGGGTGCATTTTTGGCCAGGGTGAAGCCGTCAGCCACGATGATAAATGAACCGGCGGTGCCGGGATGTGTTATCCACCCGAAATCTTCTTTCTCTTTCAAATTAGCCTTGAGGAATTCGCCGTCAGCCCAATCGCCCATTGAACTGAATGCTACTTTGCCCTCTATCAGGGCTTGGATGGCTTGATCCCAACTGAGAGCTGAATGGTCGGGATTGACGTAATCCTGCATTTTCCCAAATAGCTTTATCGCCTCTTTAACCTTCGGGTCGTCCCATTGCATGGCGCCGCTGAACAAATCGGTCCAACCCTTTGGGCCGACAACGCCCAGCAAAGTGTTCTCAAAGAGCTGGGCTGACGCCCAAATCTGCGAATCGCCAACAGCCAGAGCCGGAATACCGGCCGCCTTCAGTTTATCACAGGCCGCAAAGAACTGGTCGTAGGTTATGGTGTCTCCCACCTTGATTCCGTTCTTTTCAAGCAGCTTGGTATTATACCAAAGGACGTTTCCTCGATGGATACCGGCGAGCACGGCGTAGATCTGGCGATCCTTGGTCATCAGGTCCACGACTAACTCCTTCGGAAACGCTTTATCCCATCCGTTGCTCTTGTAGAGATCGGTAATCGGCTCGCAGTAACTTGGGTCCACATATTGGCCAAGCAATTCCCAGCCGGGATGGCTTTGCCAGGTGTCGGGTGGATTACCGCCGGCCAACCGGGTTTGCAACACCGGCCGAGCCGCGGAGCCGCCGCCACCGGCGACGGCAGAGTTTATGATCTCAACCCCAGTATCCTGCTTTTTGTAGACACTGAATAAGGCATCAAGTGCAGCCGCTTCACCGCCCGAGGTCCACC
>JAFAIO010000331.1 GCA_019236675.1 Verrucomicrobiota bacterium | reverse complement strand
GCGGGATTCGAACCCACGACCTCTTGAACCCCATTCAAGCGCACTACCAAGCTGTGCTACGGCCCGATTTTTCCAGGAACGCCAAAGATGCCGAGGCCGAAGGGCTTTGCAACTGAAAAGGGTTCACCTTTGTCTCTCGTTCGAGATCGTTGGCCAGACTTAGCCGAACCGGGACGATAATGGGACCCATTCACAGTGCTCAAGCAACAAAACAATCAGCGCCGGAAGCAAGAAGTCGACCCCCGCGTTCGAACGGACAACTGTGAACTGCAAAGCGTGAACAGCGAACGGCCCCTCACCAATCACCTCTCACTAATCACCAATCACGTTGTTGTAGTGGTCGGGGCGGCGTGATTTGAACACGCGACCTCCTGCTCCCAAAGCAGGCGCTCTACCAAGCTAAGCTACGCCCCGTTGTTATTGAGGAAGGGCACACTAGCAGGCTGTTGGCGGAGTGCAAGCGTCGCATCGCAGGGATCAGCGGGAACGAAGTGGAAGTGCCCGAACGGTGGATCAACGAGACGTTACAAGCTCCGTAGGAGCAAAATCTTCATAGCTGTGACAATCTAATACGCGCGCAGCCGCCTTCGCTTCGCTACGGCGCGCCTGACTAATTAATTGGGGCGCGACGAAGCCTTGGCGCAGTCTGCTCCGTTAGGAGCGATATCGAAGGGTGTTTCTCACGGCTAGCCAACGCTCCCAAATGAGATGCCGCTCCTACGGAGCTACATCCGTATTTTGCGCCACTAGCTATAAAGATTTGACTCCTACGGAGCCGTTTTCCGATAGCCTGCTGGCTTGGATCGAAGCAGAGGCCTAATAAGCGTCGAAAGGATGATCGCTGATTCGTTGTTCCCGGCGTTTCCGCATGACCGGCGATAAAATTCACCACAAAGACACAGAGAGCACGAAGCGAAACCCTTAAAATTGGGTCCGATCTTTGTGGCCTTTGTGTCTTTGTGGTGAAATCTGCCTTAAAAAAAACCAGTGCAGGCACTACACCTGCACTGGCACGTTTTCTGGCGCGAGCATCAGGATGAGCTCACACCAAATCGTTTGTGATTTTTAGTTACCGGGTTTGCCCCCCTTTTCGATAGCGCCACCATCGGTGTCGCGGCTTACCTTCATCGCGCTGAGCAGAATCCCCGATACGCTCGCGCTCGTCGTGGTCAGGTCACTGATCAGCTGTTTAGAAACGGTCAGGCCGTTACCACCGAACGTGCTGCGATAGAAGACATGCTCATAGCCCCAGTACTTGTACTGGGCGGTGAATCCGGAGGCACCGGGTCCTTCAACGTTGGCTGCGCTGTACTTAACCCCGGCGAATTCGAGCTGGATCCCGTTGGTCACGGTGGCGGCGTCGTTGATGCCGAGATAACTTACAAACCAGGTCGAGTAGGTTGAAGCATGCGGCAGATTGATTTCGGTAGCCAGAGAACCACCGCTGCTAAAACCGGAGTCGCCAGTTGGATAGTTGATTCCATTCAAGGTCACGGCCGGCCAGAGGTTGGCGCCCGTGATCTCGGTGTTTGTGGAATTGTTGACCGGCTGTTGCTGTTTCAGCGAGGTCTCGACCCCGATCCCCGAGCAAGCCAATGCTTGAATCCGGGTACCCGAATCTTCATCCCGACCCACTCCCAACACTGCTTCCGTATCAGCGCTGTTACCGCTCAGCTCGCTCAGCTTCAGATTCGCTTCCACGAAAATGTCGGTAACCTGTTCGGTGCCGATACTGGTCGACGTTGTGACCTTGCCCTTGATCGGAGTACCACCTTTGGTCGCAACAAAGACAAACGGAACCACTCCCACGAAGTTGTCGGTTAGTTTCGGCGTCCGATAGATGGCCGGAGCTGAAGCCTGGAAACAGTCCGCCAGAGCTATATCCGCGGTCACCGCCGGATCGTAGTTGGCCGGGGCGTTAGGAGTCCCCGTGGTGCTTTGAGGAGTGGAATCCACTAACCAACCACCACCGCCAGTGAATGATCCACCCGGTCCGATGGTCAGGTTCGCGGCCAGGGTTGAGATACCACCGACCGAACCAGAAAACGATGTCTTGATAATGACAGAGAGATTGCTGGTCTTGGTTGTTCCTGTGTAAATAGCTTGGCTAGCCTTACTAGCGGTAGTACCGGAGTAGCCAAACACGAAACCAGGCTGAAGAATATCAGTGATTGCTTGATATACCGCCGCCCGATACGCCGTGGAGCCGGTAACATGAATTACCGTCTGAGCCCACGCGGATTTGATGGTCACAATGGCGATGAGGATCGCCACTAACAGTCTAGGACACTTCATTCGATTTACTTCGTTGGGAGTCGATAGGTTTTGTTAGTTAACCTTCTGCGACTCGGGAAAACTCAATTGGAACACCGTGGTTACCCCTAGTAAGTTATGTCCCGGATCGCGGCGCAACCTGCGTCGCTAGAGCGTGAGAATCAAAGGGTTTACTGTTACAAAACCGTCAAATTATTGCAACCATTAAAACCCGAAGGTGTTATAAACTAGCTGACTGATTAACGCCGGGTATCGTCGAAAACGCCGAGAAAACCAGGAATGCGAGCCGAACAGAAACCGACGTGCTCCGAAAAAATAAAACCAGCGCGAATAGTGATCCGCGCTGGTTTTGTCTACTTTTTATGAAGGTCAGATGAAGCCTGACTTAATGGATCTCAGGATAGAGGCTTAGTTGCCAGGCTTGCCACCTTTTTCGATCGCGCCGCCATCTTTGTCTCGGCTTACTTTCATCGCGCTAAGCAGAATTCCCGACACACTTGCGCTGGTGGTCTTTAGATCGGTAGCCAACAGTCCGGCAACCGTCAGACCGGGCGCGGAATAGGTGGTTCGATAGAACAGATGTTCGTATCCCCAAAAAGTATATTGGGCGGTGAAACCTGCGGCGCCTGGTCCTTCCACATTGGGCTCGCTATATGCTACACCGCTGAAGGCTAGCTTCGTGCCGGTCGTGACAGAGGCGGCATCGTTGATCCCGAAATAGGTAAGAAACCAGGGAGCGTAGGTCGCACTCGAGCCGGAGTGAGAGACGTTGACCGCGGCAGCTAAACTGCCACCGCTGCTGTAACCTGAGTCTCCTTGCGGATAGCTGATCGCGTTCAGCGTAACCGCAGGCCATAGGCCAGCACCGGTGATTTGGGTACCGGGAGGAGGCGGCGGTACGGCAGGTGAGGTAGCGCCATTGTACAGCGGCTGATACTGCTTCAGCGCAGTCTCAACGCCGATCCCAGCGCAGGCTAAAGCCTGGATCCGAGTACCAGAATCTTCATCGCGGCCGACGCCCTGAACGGCTTCGGTATCGAGGCTATCGCCGGTCAAGGAACTCAGGATCAAAGTATTGTTGACCAACAGGGTTTTGACCTGCGCCTTGGTAACGTTCGTGACCGGATGGTTCAAGGGGTCAGACAGAGCCTGGCCGGGCGTGGCCACCCAGACGAAAGGAACCACACCTACGAAATTGTCTTTCAGCTTCGGAGTTTGATATATGGCCGGCGCGGATGCCTGGAAACAATCTGCCAGGGCGATATCCGCGGTGATCGCCGGATCGTAGTCAGCTGGAGCATTCGGGGTTCCGGTGGTGCTCTGCGGCGTCGAATCCACTAACCAACCACCGCCGCCAGTGAAGCTGCCGCCGGTTCCGATGGTCAGGTTCTTGGCTAAGGTAGAGATGCCGCCGACGGAGCCGGAGAACGAGGTCTTAATAATGACCGAAATGTTACCTGATTTGGTAGTGCCAGTGTAAATGGCTTGGCTAGCCTTGCTAGCCGTGCTGCCGGTATAACCGAAGGTAAAACCAGTTTGCAGGATATCACTGATGGCTTGATAAACTGCAGCCCGGTACGCCGTTGAACCCGTAATATGAATTACTGTCTGCGCCGGCGCTGTCTGAATCGTCGCGAGCGCGAAGAAACTTGCTAACAAAACGTTAAGCGGTTTCAATTGATTGGGTAATGTGGTTTGAGGGTTAACCGATTCAGATCGCACAACTGAACGGCGTCCTTTCCATCCCGAATGAGCGTCAATGATCGGGGGGGCCACTATGTGGCCCATTAACAATTCGATAACAACCGTCGTATCGTTACAATTGCGTCACACGGCGCGCATGCCAGAAGGGATCCGAACTGAAAGATGTCTAGCGAGTTACGTTAGATATCATATTGGTTATTTATTGTTAATTATTACCCCACCACGTCATCCCGCCGTCTCGAGATCGAGCACAACCTGCCGCGCGAATGTCACACAAATGCGACAATTGAGTAGTGTCACACAATTGTGACAATCCTCAGATTGAGCGACTCTTTCGAAGACGGTACCGTTCGCGGCGTCGGTTGCGGGCAGCGATGACCGGCAGATGGCAGCATCTTCCGCGCTGACCTTGGACGAGTCCTATCCATCAGAAACACAAACAATTCTATGCGTTCGGCGTACAAGAAGAGACGGGTAACCATCGGTGTCATCGCCGTCTGCTTGATCGGAACGACATTCATGCGGGCAGGTCAAGGCGATATCCTGAAACAGGTAGAAAGCCCAGCGCTAGCAGCACAGCATTCTGGACTTGCTAATCAGGTCCAAGCCGCGCAAGCGCTGCAGGCTTTACAAGCTGCGACTCAGGCTTATCAGGCCAACGGGATTCGCGGAGGCGGCTTGATGATCAACGTGAGTAATAATCCTGCTGCCGTCCCGAGCCAAGTCTTGGCGTCAGTCCGAGCCGACGGCAAAGTCTATGTCATTAATCGGAACGGCATCATTTTTGGCGGCCCGCGTCAGATCAATACCCATGAGTTAACCGGGGCGGCGATGGGAGCGACCAGCAACTCCGTGACTGAGCTACAAAAATTCCAGCGCTCGGTAACGAAACCGAAAGAGAATCCGTCGCTGATCAAAGTGGATGTCCTGGGCTACGGCGGTAAAAACTAACAAGCCGGACAGAATTTCACAGCAAGGGCACAAAGATCACAAAGGCCAAAATCAAAAACCGCTAGTGGACGAGCAAGGCAAAGCAACCGCAGATCTGTCCTCCTCGGCAAAGCCTTCCTCCGTCGCTAAAGCTGTGGCGGACAAGACGGCGCGACAAGCAACAGATAGACGCAATTGTTCGGTCTCAGAGCAGAAACGTATCTGCGTACATCCGCGTCGATCTGCGGTTCAACGCGTTACCGGCTCAGCATGAGAATCACTTGCTATCTGCTATTTGCTATTTGCTATTCCGGCCTCGGCCTGGTCGTTGAGGCCGGCGATATTCTGAGGGGAAATACCGGCGGCAGTAATTCGAGCCCGGCCGCCAGCAGCTTTTTTGGTGGTAACCAGGCCGCGATGAGCCAGCTGCAAACCAACGCGCACGACATTCTATCACGGGTGAACCAAGCGCTGAGTTCAGTGCAAGCGATGCAACAGGCTGCCCGGAATGCGGCGGGTCCAGGGAACGTGCCTAACGGAGTGACATCTGGCGGACTGCAGATTGCTACGGGCAAAAACGCGGAATGGAGCGGCGCGAATCTCCCGACCGAATCGGTTAGTAATGGACAGACCACCGTCGTCATTCAACAAACGTCGTCCCAAGCGATTTTGAATTGGCTGACGTTCAATATCGGCCGAAATACTACGGTTGACTTCAACCAAAGCGCCGGGGGAACAGCGGCAAATACCTGGGTCGCTTTGAATCGGATCTTAGACCCTTCCGGCTCCCCGAGTCAGATCCTCGGTTCTATCAAGGCGCAAGGCCAAGTCTACCTCATCAACAAGAACGGGATCATTTTTGGAGGCGCCTCGCAGGTGAACGTGAGCACGCTACTGGCTTCCAGTGCGTTGATCACCGATTCCCAGTTTTTAAACGCCGGCATTTACAGCGTTCCGGGAATAGTAAAAGGTCAAAATCAGGACCTTCCCAGTTTCACCGGCGCTGTAGGCACTATCATCGTTGAAGCAGGCGCCCAACTGGACACGAATGCTCCGCTCGGAATCGCGGACCGTGGCGGCTCGGTTATCCTGATGGGTAGCGCGGTCGAGAATGCCGGGTCTATCACGACTCCTGATGGTCAGACTATTTTGGCGGCCGGAAAAGACTTCTTTCTACGGCAGGGTTATAGCATTACGCCCGCCACCGGCGTGGTGACGACTTCAACGACTCTCGGTGTCATGATCGGCGTGGATCATGGTGGAACCGCGTTGAACACTGGTATTATCCAAACGACGACCGGTGATATCACGATGGCCGGCGGTCACTTGACTCAAGCCGGCGTGGCCATTTCCACGAGCTCGGTCGACCAACGGGGCACCATCCATCTTTTGACTGCCACCGCCGATAGTCAAAGTAGCGTCACGTTAGCGCCCGGCAGCATCACCTACATTGAACCAGATCCTAATTCCGGTACCGCTCTCGATCCGCAACGATTGTCCGCTTACGCTCTCAACTCTTCTGCGGTCGCCGGATTCCCCACATCTGTAGAAGACTATGCGGTGCTGCCTGATCGCGCCGGTATTTCCCGGATCGAGATCAATACGGGTGGAACTGTCGATTTCGCGGGTGGTTCGCTGACAAGCGCGACAGCAGGACAGATCGAGGTCAGCGCCGGGAATCGGATCTTTACCGAGAACGGCGCCGTCTTAGATGTGTCGGGGTTAGTGAACGTATCGCTGCCGATGTCGGCAAACAATCTGGCAGTAAATATTCAGGGTTTCGAGCTGAGAGATTCCTCCCTTAACCGGGACACCGCATCGCTCTTCAACAACACGATTTACGCCGATCTCCGGCAACTCATAGAAGTACCAGCGAATTCGAGCTATAACGCGCCTTATAATACTCAGAATCGCTATTATACGGCCGGTGGATTGTTAGAAGTAAGCGGCGAGTTGAACAACGTCGGGCACAGTATCGAAGAATGGGATACGGTCGGCGGATCGATTACCCTTTCAGCAAATCAGGTGGTCGCTCAGAAAGGGTCGGTCTTCGATATAGCGGGCGGCTCGATCCAATATCAATCGGGGTACATCAAAGAAAGCTATGTCATCGGAAGCGACGGCCGCATTTATAATGTCAATACAGCGCCGTCCGGGATCGCTTATCTCGGCGTGTTCAACGGATTCATCGTTAATCATCCCCGTTGGAACGTGACAGAGATTTATCAAAATGTGATCACTCAGCCGGCCCAGATTTATCAGCCGGGATACATCGTTGGGCGGGATGCCGGAGCTCTAACCATCGATGCGCCAACCTCGATCTTTGAAGGGACTATCGATGCGTTAACTTACACTGGTCCACAACAGGATAGTTCTCGTCCAGCAAACATAACGGATCCATTTCTGCTGACTCAGAGTACGGTACCGCTCAATGGCGCGCTGCTATTAGGCCCGTACACCACGGTGGTAAACGGGACTCTGGAGCCGGCAACGCCTTTCTCCAGCAACATCACGTTCGGGAACAGCTCAACTTCTTTAACGGCTGGTCTTACCGCAACGTCTGCGATCGGCAGCAATCTGAAAAATACGAACACTTTTTCGGCCGCTGCAGTCAGCAATGCAGACCTAGGCGGTCTAACTGTGGATGTGCAAGCGGCCGCGAAGCCTAGTCCATCCGCGAGCCCGCCGCCAGGACCAACGCGTCACGGGCGTTTGACCATCAATGGACCTCTAAATTTTGCTGCCGGTGCGCAAATCTCGTTGACGGCAGCGCGAGTGTTTATTGCTGGAAGCATTACGGCCGTCGACGGAACGGTCACGATTAATTCTATCTCGTACAATCTCAGCGACACAGCGATCCAACCGGCCGCACCGGTCGCTGGGATCACATTGAAGCGAGGCGCTACTATTGATACCCAAGGTCTTTGGACGAACGCTTTTCTCAATCTATTGGATGTTGCGGGCAAAGCATACGTCAACGGCGGGAACGTCACTCTCAGCTCAAACCAGGGAATCACTTTGGCAAAGGGAAGTTTAATCGATGCTTCGGCGGGAGCGGCGATCTTGCCGAGTAAGAAAACGGTGAGCGGCACCGGCGGGAATATTACGATAGAGGCAGATCAGATCGGTAATGTTGTTCCGCAAACGTCGGATCCACGACAAAAATTAACCGTATCTCAATCGATATCCCGTGGACCTTTGATCTTGAACGGCACGCTACGCTCGTACGGGGTCAAGGCAGGTGGCGCACTTACCTTGCAGGCTTATTCAATTCTCATTGGCGACGGCATCGTTGCCGGGAACGCCAGCCAGCTGGTGCTTCCGACTTCGTTCTTCGACCAAGGGTTTTCCAGTTATACGGTTCACGGAATGGAATCGGTTACCGTTGAGCCTGGTGCGACCATCGATGTCACCGAGCCGGTCTATCAATTCAGCACAGACAGCTTCAAATTCGCGACCGGGACGAACCTGACTTCTGTATTCGGTAGTCCGCAGCTAATGTCGGTGTACGTTGGGAATCCGGACACGGCAACGGTGACGCAGCGTCCAGCCGCCGGCTTAAGCTTGTTGGCAGGCGTTAATGGGCAGACGCCAAACCCACCCGTGGTGGCAGCAGGTGGCTCGATCGAAATCGGCAACGGCTCGACGATCAATGTTGACCCTGGTCAATCGATCAACGTCGAAGGCGCTGGACAGATCACAGTCGATGGCACACTCAAGGCTCCGAGTGGCTCAATCGAGATTGTCAATTATCGGTCTCTCGGTGGGGTCTATGGGCATGGAAAAAATCTTACGTTTGATCCAGGCGGACTTTCTGTCTGGATAGGAAGCAACGCCACGTTGGACGTGTCTGCTCAGGCGTTCGTGGCTTACGATCGCTTTGGTCGTCCCTACGGCGTGGTACCAAACGCGGGTTCGATTGTATTGGGTAGCACGGGAGGAACAGAAACGGTCAGCACTTTTTCCAATCTGATCTCAACGGACGCATTCGTGATCATTCGCCCGGGCGCCAGTCTGAATGCTTCGGGGATCAGCGCCGTACTGGATTTGTTCGCCGGTGAGAATCCCGTCCAGAGTGACAATGGAACATCAGGTTCAAGTCTTCAAACTGACCGGGTCTTTGTCGCTAGTAATGGCGGCTCGATTTCGATGAGTTCTTACGATGGAATTTACATCGATGGCACACTTCGTGCCTTTTCAGGTGGCCCCGGAGGCGCCGGAGGCACCCTATCTCTTACCCTGGCCGGACCTATCTATGTTACGCCCCAAGCAGCTCTAACGCAGAAAGATCAAGCCGTCCCAGACGGTTTGCGTTTACCTAGAACAATCGTGATCGGCCAAAATACCCTGCTGCACGATCTGCCTGCCGATCTGCAACCAGGCCAGGACAACGGGCTGAAAATTGGTTCCGCTTACCTCAGCGCAAATGCGTTCGAACAAGGTGGATTTAGTAATCTCTCCTTGGACGCAGCAAATTCGATCCTGTTTAGGGGCAACGTTACTTTGACAGCGGCAGAGAGTATCACCCTCACTGCTATTTCCATCGCCGATACCACCGGGCATGGGCGGGTTACCGTTAGCGCGCCGTATGTGCTATTCAGCGAACCGATAACTGCAGTAAACGGTTACGGCATTCTTATCGGAGCCTCGCCGGTCAACTTTAATAACACACCTGCCACGAGCGCGGTTACCGGAAATGGGGTGTTCTCTGTCAGCGCCGATTTAATCGATTTGGCGTACGTAGGATTCGGAGACTCGGAGGTTCTTCAACTTGTGTCGGGCACACGCACGTTCAATGAGTCGGCCTTCGCGAACGTCGACTTTGTTAGTCGGGGCGATATCCGGTTTTTACCCACCACAAGTCCACTGAACGTGACCTCTCCCGGCAATCTAACCTTTACCGCGTCAGAACTTTATCCAGTGACTGGCGCCGTCGTCACGGTTGAGGCGGGCTACCTTGCCGGTGGAAACGTTCAATCCTTTGTACCGGGAACCTCCATTTCGGTTTACCGCGTCAACGATGCTGAGCCGGCAGTTCCTCAATCCGTGTTCGGACGGCTCACACTTGAGGCAGAAACAATCAATCAGGGCGGGATCATCCGAGCCCCACTCGGAGCGGTCACTTTAGGATTTAATGGCAGCGGATTTACCCGGAGGGTTAATTTCCTATCTGGGAGCGTTACGTCAGTGAGTGCAAACGGTTTGACGATTCCCTACGGGGGGACCACCGACGGCGTTACCTATACGGTGAATGGACAGACTTTTAACACGGACAGCGTAGTCGGCGCGATCTCTGATTCGACGCGCGGAATCACTTTAGAGGGAGTTTCGGTCTCAGTTGCCAGCGACGCGTTGCTCGATCTTTCTGGTGGGGGCAGATTGTTCGGAGAGGGATTCATCTCAGGTCGAGGCGGCTCCCTCGATATTTTGTCGACCGCTCTGTTGAATCAGAACCCAAGCAACACGTTCAGCGCGGCGAACAACACCGTTTATGCGTTGGTACCGGGCACACAAAGCTACGCACCACCCGTTATTGACACCAACACCGGATTCACGGGTAGTATGCCCGGGATCGGCGAGCAAATCACGGTCCCAGCGGGTGTTCCCGGCTTACCGGCTGGTACCTACACGTTGATGCCATCCAATTACGCGTTATTGCCGGGGGCGTTCCGCATAGAACTGGGGTCTCGTGGCGATACCAAGCAACCGTCCGTTCTGTCGTTGGTTAACGGGTCCTACGAAGTCAACGTCAATATTGGAATCGCTAACACTGGAATCCTGAGTGCATTGCCGACAGAAGCAATCATCACGCCTGCGTCCGCGGTGGAAACCTATGCAGAATATGATCTAGAAACGTATACCTCAGTTGCGACCTCTCAGGCGCAGAGGTTCAACCAGCCGCGGCCCATATTGCCGGTGGACGCTTCCACACTGACGATCAATCTAGGGTCTAATCAAGGAGTCTCTCAATTGAGCTTTTCCGGGATCGCTAACTTCGCGTCTGCATCGGGAGGATATTCGGGCGCCTTAGTCATTGGAGGCTTCACCGGAGACACCAAGATCGAGATCACCGGTCCAAACGAAAGTCCGACCCAAGGCTGGACCTCACTGAGTGCATCCGCAATCGATGCAATCCGGGCGCCAAACATTTACATTGGAGGAATACTGGCTCCAAACGCCAATGCTTCACCTTCTGAAGCGTCGACTTTTTTGGTTGGATTTGAGGCTTTCTCCACCACCGGAGAAGCGATTACTCTTCGGACCGGCGCGGTACTGACAGGAGCAGACGTCTTCCTGATCGCGGGACCAGGCGGCATCACCGTGAAGTCAGGCGCGACCATCGACACGTTGAACCAGGGAGCGCCGGCCTTCGATTCCACCTCCGGCTATTTCTTCACAGACCAAGTAGTAGCCACCACCACGCTTGAGGTTGCATCCGTGATCGCTGTCTCGAATGGTTACCTGAACATTCTACCTTCTTCCGCCAAAGGCGGCGGCCCGATTACGGTGGACAGAGGAGCGTCGTTATTCTCCGATGGCACCATTGCGTTTGCCACCAGCGGTCGCCTGAAACTGGCGCAAAATGTAAATTACGGCGCCAGATACATCGGTTTTTCGGCAGCTGATATCAATATCGGGACATCGGCAAGCTTTGCGGCTGCCCAGCATGCCGGGACTCTCCCTACCGGTCTTTTGCTTAACCAAACCTTACTTGATGACCTGTTGGCGGGTGATCCCGCCGTGGGCGCCCCTGCTCTCCAAATTCTTACGCTGTCAGCCGCGAACTCGATTAACATCTACGGTTCAGTCAACCTAAACACGATCGATATTGCGACCGGCAAATCGACCCTTCAGGATTTAGTGTTCAACACGCCAGCAGTTTATGGGGCTGGAAGCGGTTCGGATGTAGTGAACATCACGACTGGAACACTGATCTGGAACGGGTTGGCCCGGATATCAACGGCTAACAGTGGAACTGTCACAACCTATCATAATACACCAGCCGGTCCTGTGATTGCAGGTGGACCAGGAACTGGTAGCGGCGCCATAAATATCGTTGCGAACGAAATCGTGTTCGGCTACGGGCCGATGGATCAACCGCAGAATCTAGCGTCGTTGGACCGGCTCGTCCTCGGGTTCTCCAACGTGAACCTGACCGCAAGCGAAGAGATCACCGGCAACAGTAAAGGATCGTTGTCGGTTTATCTGGCGGAGACAGGGCCTGGCGCTTACACGGGCGGCAACCTGAATTTGATTACGCCGCTTTTAACGGGCGCGCCTGGTTCGGTCTTAAGCTATAAAACAGGAGGCACACTGACCCTGACTACTCCAGCTGGCACGGTTCCGGCAACATTAATGTCTGATAGCCTAGGCGCCGAGATCAACCTGTCAGGTAATACCATCGTGGATTCGACTTCCATCTTTGCTGCCAGCGGAAAGGTCTCATTGAACGCTACCGGTAACCTCTCGTTGAACTCGGGTTCCCGTATCGACGTTTCTGGATTGACGGTGGCGATGTTCGACCAGAGCGTCCCAACGTTTGGAGGGGATGTCGCCCTGGAAAGCATCTCGGGCGACATCACACAATTCAGTTCCTCCGTGATCAACGTCTCCGCAACCGGGGTAAACGCCGGAAGTTTAACCATTAGCGCGACAGGTACTACAGGAGGCATTGTCAGTCTCGGTGGCACGCTGTTAGGAAGCAGTACGGGTAATTTCAATGCTGGTTCCTTCGAGATCCAAGCGCAGAACCCTGGCGATTTTATCGCGCTCAACCTCGCGCTGGATGCCGGCGGGTTTTTCTACTCTCGGACGTTTGATATAAAACAGGGAAACATCGATATCCCGTTTGGCACGACCATCACGGCGCACACGGGCGGCATCTCGGTTGATAACGGCAGCCTGACGATCAGTGGGACAATTAATGCCAGCGGTGCGACACCTGGAACAATTCGATTGTCTTCCATTGGCAACCTGGAGCTGACGTCAACAGGGATCCTCGATGTCCACAGCACAGTTTTGCAAGTCGATAGCTACGGCCAGCCGATCGATGCGGAAAACCGAGGCGTCGTCGAACTAACGGTTGCCGACGGAACCAATACTTCTGTTAGCACGCTCAACAACAGTCAGGGGAGTCTGTTCCTGGATCCAGGGTCTACGATTAATATGAGTTCTCCGGATGGGGTTGATCGCGGAGATCTGGAGCTGAACGCACCAAGAACCAGCGTTACCTCTGGAAATATCCGAATCGAAGCTGCTGGACCGCTCAACATCAGCGGTGCGCAGACCATCGCGGTGAACGCATTTTGGACCTATGCCCCCACGGATCCTAACGGAACGATTGTGCAAAGCGCGGGAACCGGTGTTCCGACAGGCGCAGTCGTCCTGGATCAGGTTAATCAGGACAGCTTGGCCTTCATCAAAAAGGCGCTAGCGAGCGGCCAATTGAATTCCACCTTAAAAGGCCTCACGACTTATACTCAGGCATTTCATTTACGGCCAGGGGTGGAAATCGTCAGCGCAACACCAAATGGGAATCTCACCGTGTTGGGCGATCTCGATCTGTCGAAGTATCGCTACGCGAGTGTTAACCCGAATTCGCCACTGGACTCGACTTACGGTTCCGGTGAACCCGGGGTCGTAGTTTTGCGCGCCGGCGGCAACCTGAATATTGATGGCAGCATTAATGACGGCTTCGCCCCATTGTCTCTGAACGGCGCGACATTACCGGACGAGAACGGCTGGGTCCTTTTTGGCGGGGTGCGCACACTTTCGAATGTCATGATTGAGACTACCGGTGTGACCCTAGACGCCGGCACGAAGTTCAGCAATGAGTCGGTGGCACTCGCGTATGCTATTTCGATCGACAGCGCCAGGCTTAAGTCAAATGTGACGATCCCAGTTACGGTCACCCTTGCATCCAGGGAAAGAGTGACAACGCCATTTGTGGCTACCGCCGATATCACGCTTCCCAATGGTGAAGTCTTCCACGCGGGTCAAACCGTTCCGGGAGGCATCTTTCTACCGGCAGGGACCACGTTTGCGAGTGGCTGCGTATTGCCGTTCTCGATCAAGATCGCTGCGGTCACTTGGCCGGCCGGAGCCTTGCTCTCGGATTTTGCAGGACCCATTACTCTGGCAGCGAATGTGACTCTTCAGCCCGGTGATTTGGTTCCGGCGGGTTCTACTCCAACATTCGCCTCGGGCATCAAATCGGTCGACACACGTCCGGTCAATAATGGCATCCAAGGCCAAGTTTATGCCGTGGAACAAATGTTGTCGCTTGGGCCGAACGGCCAGGAGCCGCTTTCCTGGTCTATCCGGTTGGTGGCCGGTGCGGATACCGGAGCAGCAGATACCGAAGCTGTGCAGCAACAAAGTGCATTGAATGGCTCAGGTAATCTGATCCTGGACGACCCGCACTACACACTCGCCACCAAAACTCCCATCTTCAGCGTCATCAGGACGGGGACAGGATATCTTGATCTGTTGGCAGGCGGCAATTTCACCGAAGACTCCTTGTACGGTACCTATACGGCTGGTGCTCAAACTACGATTCCCGGCGCCAACAACGGCGCATTTAATCTGCCTCGGGTTGGGCCCAATGGATCGCTCTTTAAAAAGAAGTATGCGGTCTATGAGACAATTGCGACCCAGGACTATCAAGCCTATTACCCAGACAACGGTGGTAACGTCCTGGTATCGGCTCGGGGTACGCTGACTGGTTTTTCGATTGATAGCAATCCCGATAATGGCAACTACATCGCTACCTATAGTATTGGGGATTGGCTCTGGCGCCAAGGAGGAACAGGGATTGGTCAGAGTACAGCTTGGTGGATTAATTTTGGAACCTACGTACCCGGGGCTAACAACCCTGCACCCGTTGTAACCGGGTTCACCGGTATCGGCGCGCTCGGGGGCGGAAATGTCACGGTGTTGTCCGGCGGCGACGCAGGCGTCACGAATTCCCCGAACGGCACCAGGAGCAATAGCTTGTTCATCGCCGTAGGTGCAACGGGGCGGGTAACCTCGCTAAACAGCTCGGGAAGCGGATCCCTAGTCGAGACCGGCGGTGGAGACGCCGTTATCAAGATTGGAGGAGCACTGAACCCTGCCGTGGCAAGTTACGGCACCGTGGATAACGGGTTCGAGGGAGGTGAATTCGTTGATCTCCGTGGAAAGACGAACATCAGCGCCGACTCAATCGGCGGCATCGACTTGGTCTACGGCCAGGCCAGTAATGGAGATCCGCGTCCAGCTAGTGTGTCAACGGCGGCTCTGTTTTCGTTCGCATTCGGCGGACCGGTTTTAGCGCCGGGCGATGCTACGATTGATCTTCAAGTCAACGGCGATCTCATATTAGGGAACGCTGCGGACCCGGGCCGCGTACCGGAACAGAATACAACCCCAGTTGTCAGAGGCGCCAAGAATGACCAAGGCCAGTCCTGGTTCTCTCTGTGGACACCGAAAACCGGTGTCACCGTGTTTTCCGCCGGAGGAAATGTCCTGCCGCTCAACACTATCGCTAGCCAAGTCGACGGCGCGACGGAAATAAGCCAGGGCGCAAACATTTTTTATCAGAGTTATCTCTTCCCGGCCAACCTCAGTATCATTGCTACAAACGGGAGTATCTATTCCGGGGGTGAATCCAGTACTAGCGGCGCAAACATCACCTATTTTGCCCTAGAGCTCGCGCCGTCGCCGACCGGACAACTGCAAATGCTGGCGGAAGAGTCAATCTATGCGAACGCGTTTATCGCAAGTACAGGGAACGCGCCGCAAGCGGTCTTTTTTGATATCTCCGGCGCTGAAGCCGCCGATTTACCTAATCCGTTTGATGCGGCTTATTACGTGCTTAATAAACAGGGAAACATCGTAAAGAAGAACGGTACGAATACAAGTCCGTCCGGCAGTGTACAGGGGGCCGGGGCCTTTAATCTGTTTGCGTTCGAGCCGGACTCTGCCTCGGGTTCGTTGCACGTGGGCGACTCCTCGGCGGCGCAGATCTATGCCGTGAACGGAGACATCGTCGGCCTGCAAGTGGGAGAAGTCCGAACGGTTACTGATAGTCTCGTGCCCGCTCAATGGTTTGTTGCCGGAAAAGCGATGGATATCCGGGCGGGAGTCGACATTGTCAATTTCGGAGAGTCTGAGGCCGTGCGTAGCCTGATCCTTAATAACAATCCAAGCGATCTCCTGCAGGAACCATCGGGATTGGATGTGTCCGTCATTTCGGCCGGCAACGAGATCTTATTCGCTAACGTGGATATTGCCGGGCCGGGTGTGTTGGAAGTGAGTGCGGCCGGCAACGTTTATCAGGGCGCACAAGGGGTGATCGAGTCGATCGGGTTAATTGGGACACCGAAACTGAAAAACCCGGACGGCGGCGCCGGAATCATTGTGCTGGCTGGTGTAGGCGCTAACGGTCCAAACTGGACCGGGTTTGCAAATCTTTACTTGAACCCGGCAAATGTAGCAGACCCGAATCAGCTTTTGATAAATCAATCCGGCAAAGTCGTGACAACCTATCAACAGCAGTTGGAGAATTGGCTGCAGAACGAGTACGGATTTAAAGGGAATGCGAGAGAGGCATCCGCATATTTCGAAGCCCTGCCGGTCGCGCAGCAAAGTGTTTTCCTCTTGCAGGTGTATTTCGACGAATTGGACGCGAGCGGGGTGGCATACAACGATGCCACTAGCCCTTTCTTTCATACCTACGTTCGTGGCAACGAAGCGATCGCGAGCCTGTTCCCTACCAAAGGGGCCAACGGACAAAAGATCACGTACAACGGGAGCTTGATCATGTTCAGCGCCGAGGACTCCGCGAATACGGCAGTCACCGACAGCAGTATTCTCACCGATTTCGGCGGTGGCATCACGACGGTAGTCGCAGGTGGCCAGACTGTTGTCGGTGTTACCGGAGTCACTCCAGGAGCGGATTCGGGGATTCTCACCCAAGGGTCTGGTAACATCGATATGTATTCTGAGGATAGCATATTGCTGGGAGAAAGCCGGGTCCTGACCACCTTTGGCGGCAACATCGTAATCTGGTCTGCGAGCGGCGATATCAACGCCGGTATCGGAGCGAAGGGCACGGTGATTTTTGCGCCACCTGGTATCGTTTATGACAATTACAGCGATATTGTGCTCGCACCGACGGTGCCTAGTTCGGGCGCCGGTATCGGTACACTCGCCCCCATCCCGGATATTCCTCCCGGTAACGTGGATTTAGTGGCCCCAGAAGGGACTATCGATGCCGGTGAGGCGGGTATTCGGGCATCGGGCAACGCGAACTTGGCTGCGCGAGTCATCATCAACGCCGCCAATATCACAGTCGCAGGTAAGACCACCGGCATTCCCACTATCGTCTCTCCGAACGTGACGGCGATCACCGCAGCGAGTAATACGATTGGGGCAACGAATAGCGCCGCGACCGATCTCGCAAAACAACAGGCGGCCTCAAATCAGGACCAGCAAGCTGCTGATTCGGTGATCATTGTCGAGGTGCTCGGTTACGGCGGCGGGGAATCGGATCAGTGAGAAGTGAAAGGTGAAAAGTGAAAGCCCTGCCCTGAGCAAGCCTAAAGCGCGTCGAAAGGGCCTGCCTTGAGCATCTCGGCAGGCTCGATACAGGCAGCATCAAGCGCGCCGAAAGGCTAATTGGTGGGCGGGCGCTACGTGAGTCACCTGTGATCCTAATCACGGCCGCATCTTTGCTATGCTTGGCTGCTGAGGCAAAATTTTGGCCTCTTTTGGAGCGAGATTACGCATTTAGTTCGTGGTGAGAAAAATTACGCGACTCTTCCTGAACCTAGCCTTCTCATTTCCGCAGAAGCCACCCCTGGTTAGCGGTCCACACAGATTGCCGCTAAGCGGACACAAACGCCCCTCCCGGTGCTTCTAGTGAGAGTAGTCGCTAACGCCCGAAAAAGAACCGATACCTTGGTTCGCCAACGCCCGAGCATTGATGACATGGGAACGCCGAAAACAGCCCTCGCATTGTCGCGAGATTGTAACAAAGAACCTCTTGTTAGGGCACTAACTGGGTGATACCAACGAACGCTCTACTAACGACACGGACTGGGTAACCGAGGCCAGCGTCACAAAGCAGAATCAGAGGAGAGTTACTCCACGGAAGGCAGCAAGAGATGGCGGAACGCATCTGTCTACGACGGCGAGAGAAAGGCGAATCAAGGTTACGTTGCTGGTTCGTCAGCCAATTGTGTTTCTGGCGGCCCACACCGATCGTGATACGGACAGGCCTGTTCTGCGTGCTATGGGGCGTTTACCTCATCGGTCCCTCGACAGGCTCCGGGCAGACGACGTCGCCGGTCACAAACCCGGCGGCTACGCCGGTCGGCCCTGCAAGCAATGCCGGCTCCACGAGCAACCCAGCGCAGAGCCCTTCGACAAGCTCAGGGCAGGGCGCTCAGCCGCAACCGGAACGGCAAATCTATATTCAAGAGTATCGAGTAGAAGGTACCCACAAGCTAAGCGA
>JAFAIO010000253.1 GCA_019236675.1 Verrucomicrobiota bacterium | reverse complement strand
TTATTGCCGTCGAGTTGGATTATTCTTCGAGCCGCAACGGCTCTACTGGTGGTGATTCTTGTTTTTTATTGGCTTTCGCCAAAACGTTTGTTCGGCAAAATTACCCATCCAATCATCGCGACGATCGCGACAGTGGCGATGATGCTGCTTCCCGTGTTCAGTTTAATATCGATCTGTGGGTGGCTGAGAAACCGCGTGAACGAAACTGTCGGGGAGGCTGCGCTTTTAATCAGCTTGGCTATTTATATTTTTGGCCTCTATCCATTCTTTGTCGAGCGGATCAAGCCGCACCTAGACAAGTACAGGCAATGGTCAGAAAAGGATTCGGACCACAAACAGTGATACTCCGCCTGGGCTGTTCTTCAAATTACCGGGAATCTTGAGTGCAGACGGAGACGCGTTCGTACGGTGCCGAGTTCCAATCGCATCATAAAACTCCCCCGATGATAGGTATGTTGTAGAAAGTGGCTACATAAACAACTGGGGCGAACATCAAATAAGACCAAGAAAACATCGGTAGCTTTTGAGCGTGAATCTCATCGTCCGGTTGACGCAGACGTTGAATGAAATGATAGAGGCAAACGATTTGCGTGGCAGTATGCTGACTGACATCACGCGCCTTTACCGCCGCATCGGAGAGTGGCGGCGAAGTTACGCGCAACAAGATCAAAACGAGATAGACTCTTTTGCCCACTGGGTTGGTGAATATCTGGAGGTTTATGGCCGACCACACCCTCCAAACCAGGTTGCCAGCCTCTAGATTTTCGCCCTTACGCTAAATTCGATAAAGTTTATCGCCAAGCCCTTGAAGGTGGTTCTTTTGATGGCGCAATTTTCGGCGGTTGACCAATACGTTCTATCCGTGCATTCGAATGATCCGAGTGCTAGGTTTGGCACCGAACTAACCGGGAATACGACTTGAATGGTAAGTTCACCCTGCTCGCGTCACGTTGGTTCGGGTGGCAGATGAACCCGGGTTACCTTGGGTCGCGATTTGTTCCGTATTGCTCCCCGATCTTTGTCAGACGGGTAGCTCCCCTCAAGACCGGCAAAGGAATTCTGGAGATTGACTTCCTAAACGCTTGCTATGCCGAAGGAGTACAGAATTTTCGCGCAACGCGATTTAGGATTCTATTGCGCGGGGAAAATTATCTCATCGGACATTTACTAAATGATACTACAGATGTGCGAAGTGCGGTCGTCAGCCACATCGAGTTTGCGTGGTTGGAGCGCTTTTGCCCGGAGATAATCCAAACTCATCCTCCATGGGAAATGGATCCGCTCTACTCCGGGAGCGTCTCCCTGTACTTGGATCGGATATTTGGACTCGGGCCAGCGTGATTAGTCAAAGTGAGGAGACGGCCCACTTAATCGATCGGACAGGGATGGCGAAAACCGAAAGTCACCACATCTGTCAGGCCGCTATCACATCCCCTATTTAGGTAGATAACTTCGGCTCACATAGCCTCGCAAGCCATTCCACTCCACCGGGCACCACCAAGTATCGCCGTCCCAGACCTGATCTTGGTCAAATGCCGAAATATCAGTCGCATTCGGCGGTATCTCTGCAACGATCCCAAATCGCATCCCCGGTCCGCGTCGTAATTTCAGTGTATCATTGGGATTAACATTAACGACGCCGGTATTAACAAGATGTTCCGGATGAGTAAGAATTCCGCCGTCAGGCCATTTTGCGTCCTTGTAATGCGGAGCAGAGGCGGGAGTGAGATTTGATGGCACAAGCGGCGTTGGGCTCGTTTGCGGAGTTGAGAGCACAAGCGGGGGCGCAGCCACGCTCGACTCGGCCGACGTTGCCGTTGGCGCGGGCGTCGCCGTCAGTGTCGATGTCACCGGCTTTCTGTGAATAAGCAATGGGGTGGCAATCAAGGAAGAGATGAGCAGAACAAAAAGAAAAGCGGCCGTAGCCAGAGGTCGCCCCAAACCTGACAATGCTTGGGTCGATACTTGGTATGACAGGTTCCGCAGATCTTGCCCGACCCCGTTATTTTTATTGACTAAGATTCCAGTTCCAATGTCTTTGTGTCCATAGCAAAGGATCAATGTGCTCTCGAGATTGAAGGCATCTTGCGGGCTCAGGTTTCGTGCGACTGCACGCCGAATCCATCGGTCCTTGCGATCGCGGTTGTTTAACATCTGCACGTGGTAATCGTTCCTGTCCGGATTCCGAACGCGGCTCCAATTCCCCATTCCAACGTAGAACGGTTCATTATTGACATAGTCAATATAGATGAATTTATCCCCGTGGGAGGACGGGCGTTGAATCGGCAACGGATAGTCGTAACTCTCCTTGAGTTCCATAAAAACGAGGCCTAGTTCTGTACCTGTTCTCTCATCGGAAAATTCCCCCCGGATCCATTCCCATCGGCTTAAATTGTCTGGTGGCGTACAATCGATCCGCCGATTTGAAGCCATTCAGGATTGATTTGGCGCCTTCGACGGCAACCTCAGTAAGTGGCACCTCATCGTGCCGTGCTATTTCAAGCATCGCGTCGACTTGCTCGGTGCGGAAGGATTCGAGCACTATCAAAAGAAGGTTTTCAGAAATGATCAATTTAAATTGTTACAATTGTATACCATATATAGTATTGTATTCTAAGCCTGCAACACGATTTTTCCTCCATAAAGCGTCTCGGCGATAAAAACCTGGGAAGTAGATCGGAGTGGGTCTAACCCAAGTCAATCCGCGCCTTGGGTCCAATCATCATCGCTACCGATCTTGTAATCGCGGCCTTGATCGTCGCTACGGTGATAAATCCGCGCTGCCGGCAGAGCCGAACCCAGCCCCGTCTCAGCATTTGGTTGCCCTACCAATCACTTATCACCTTTCACTTTTCACTTTCGCGCTCCCGAGTGCCCCTATTCGCCGGATTCGGCCGGCTCCTGAGCCTCAAGGTGATCGACGATGCGATCCACCATCTCCAGGTAGATCTTCTTAAAGGCACGCAACGCTTCGGCAAACTGACCTTTGCGATACCACTCGATCAGCGCAGACTCACCAGGAAATTCGTTCTCGTACTCGTCGTCCCGCCGACGCTAAAGCTATGGCGGGCAGGCTGTCCTCGTCCTCGAATCCGGCTACGCAGAGCGATCGCCGCGCCCGCAACGCTTCGCGTAGCCCTGCGGGGCGGGAGTATTGGAGCGTCGGAGTACTGCGCCAAGTCCAAATTGCATCCCGCGGACGCGGGATTGGTGATGGTCTTAAAGCCTCGATTTTGGCCGATCTGCGATAGCGCCCTCCTTTCGTGGGTGCCCGCAACAACACGCCTGCTTCACTCATCGCATGCTGAACAATTGCTACCGTCGCGCACTCTTAAGAGAACTACTGGATTCGCAAGGGCTGTGGGAGTAGCAGAAGCGGCGAGGCGCCCTATAATTTTCCGGTTCCTCCTGCACCGCAAACAACCTGCCCGGGGAGAGTGAAAGTCACGCTTTTCGTTGAGCCGTTAAAAAGAGATCAAGCAAGCTCGAAAAGCAATTTCACCCGAGTTTAGTCCCGATAGCTTACGCCACTGAACTCGATCAACTCGCAATGTTGCTGCAACCAAAACCGGATCGCTACCGGAATCACCGACCGGGGTTGTGAAACCGCACACTGTGTCTTCAGCCATTCGGTTTTCTCCGGGTCGTCAGAGTTCCAGTTTCCTCGCGCAAACTCGATGGTTGACCCATCTCGGTGTTTCCATTTAAAGGCAAAATGCATACCACTCTCCCCACCCCAATTTTAAAAGCAAAATGCGTACCCATTCTCCCACCGAGCTTCTATCGGATCGCGGCTTGTCTAATCAAATCGGGGGAGAGGCCTGAAAATGGGATCCGGTGGAGCGACCGAAACAACTAGACATTGCGCTCCATTTCCCGAACAGCCAAACGTGTCAAAGGGTCCGCAGCACGTGTGATCTTAGCCGATTTGGGATAACGGTCCGCCTTTGGAGTTGCGCGCTACCTCCAAAGGTAAGCGGCAGCGGATTTGAGAATATTGGGATCAGGGTGAGTCAATACAAGTCACTCACTATTTGTCAAAACGATAGGCCTGGCCGTAAGCATTTATCGCGACAACCCTAAATCTTCCATGCCCGGCACGCACAACCTAGGTCAAAACTCGCCGGCCCGAGGTTAGTCGGAAGAATCCCTTTAAACCGCCTAGCTTCCTTATGCCCGATAGTTCCGCCCACTACTTCCGCCGAATACCGATGCTCGAGAGCCTTTAGCGCTGTGGCCATCGCTAGAGCCTCACGGTCAGCTTCCTGCCAACTGCCGGGACAATGCTCTTGGCAAAGCTCGACAAAAAACTTCTCGACGAGTCTCGGATTGCACGCCATTCGCTCGTCTCGCGTGAGCTCTACGGCATAAAATAAACTGGCCATACATCAGTACTCCTCATATTGAACGTCAATCCCGAGCTGTTCTGCTGCCTTTTGCCTGAATGCTTCTGAATCATCGTCTGGAAGCACTCTTTGAAAGTGGGCCGCCATGTAGAAGTCATCATTCTTCTCTAAGCTGAAATTCCCTTTGCCATCCCAAAACACCGGCTGACCCTCTGGCGTCACTAGAATGTTCATGGTGAATCAGCGGAAGTTCGAAACAATCGATTGAAACGGATGCCCGAAAACCAAATTGCTACGACAATTTGCCGCCTTTTGGACAGGACCGATTTTGAGATCTCGATCGATCTAGCTTTAGCGTGAAATCGTATTGCGAGCTTTTGGCAGTTGCATGCTTCAGCTTAGCCCTATACGCGTCAGGTGAAAAATCAGTTTGAAACAGCGGAAGCACAGCTCAGCCCGAACCGAAGTAGAGTGGAACGCGAGGAAGCTGCAACTTGGAGCTCTTTATACCAGCATAGTATCTCTCCAGACTGAATTTAGGAATGGTGAATATTGTCCTGACTGGCTCGATGAGAAAATCCTGACCGTCCGAGAAAAAATTCGACTGATCTTGGCTGGCTCAAAACACATCGGCGCCGATCAAAACAATGTTGGCAGCCAAGCGCAAGAGGCAGAGCCGGGAGTCGAATTTCTAGGTCTTTATGCTCTGCATTGATGAGATAGTCGTCCGCGACGGTCGTTTTAATGTAGGGCTAGCGTGCCGCATCCCTTAACCCTGCAACCAGGCGTGTTCCGCACTTCCCCTAGGTAAGGCTTCGAGAGAAACGTCGGTCTGTTGTCTGCTTGACGATGCATTCGTGGACAAACTTGAGCTTTTCAATAGCGGCGGACGACAACACAAATGGATAAGCATCCGGCAGACCCAAGGAGCGATTCAGATTATTTAACAAGGAGCTCAAAGGAAGCCAGGCATCCAACATCTGTTCGAATGCCTCAGATCCTGTGATTGAGAGAGCTGGTTTGTCTGGCTTAGGCAGACCGAATAAAACCCTCGCACCAGCGGCGGTCTCTAGAACGTCCTTTATGTGGAGATAGTGGGCCCAGCTTTCCGCCCAGTCTTCCCATGGATGCGAGCTGGCGTAAGCGGAGATATGTTCATCACACCAGGCTTTTCGAGGCCCGTTTTGATAATAAGTTCTTAGCGCTCCGGCGTAATCAGAACGCTCATCCGAGAAGACGCATCTGAATTTGCGGAGGCTCTCATCGTCTTGGAAGAACCTATCCCATTAATAATGAGCAATCTCGTGACGGAAATGGCCCAAAATTGTTCGATAGTGTTCGCCGAGCGCGAGACGGCGTCGCTCACGTTCAGCGTCATCTGCTTCTCCTAAATTGATTGTAATTACTCCGCCGGCATGCCCAGTGATTACCGAAGCGCCTGGTACGTCCGCTTTGAATTCGTAGCTCACACCATAAAGACTATCCTCGTTTTTGCTGATTACCGGCAACCCGAGACTGAGCAAGGTATAGTTCAGTCGCCTTTTGGCTGCCTCGAATTTTCCCCAGGCGGTCTGATTGCCAACGACGCTTAGGTCCGGAATGATTCGGTTCAGACGACAGGAAATACAATAGAGCGTTGAGTCATCTGCTGGCACCGCCCAGTTACAAACATTGTGTTGCCTGTAGTTCAGGCAGAGCCGGTATTCTTGCCCGGCCTTTGACCGCCAGATGTCGGTCTCACTGGATCCGACTGAGGCGATCCGTCCTTTGTCGGGAAGATAGGCCAGCGTAGCACCGCAATTCAGGCATTTCGTATTTTCGAAGTAGACGATATATCGACAGACATCACAGCAGAGTGACTTCATCTCACTCTGGTTTCGCAGACAATAGCGATTGCGACCGCTTTCACCAAAAGTTTAGAAAAGGTTAGAATCGGCTTCGTAGATGATTTCCGCTTATTTGTGGCGGAAACAGCCAGGCCTCACACACACAGTTCCAGCGGGACAACTCAACGTGGCGGCAATCGTTAAGCCATTAACTAGCGAATCTCGACGGGAGTGCCGACAGGCGCGTCGTCGAAAAACTTGACTGCCATCGCCTCCGGTAGCCGAATGCACCCGTGTGAAGCCGGATAGCCGGGCAGATAACCGGCGTGCATGCCGATACCTCCGTGGATTCTGAGAAAGTAGGGCATCGGCGCCCCTCGAAAAACCGTGCCTGGAGGCCTCGGGTCTTTCCCCCTTTCCACGTTTTGCTCTACGACCTCGCCGTTCGGGCCGATGTAGTCGCCATACAGGCTTGAAGTATGATCAAGATCCTTCTGTGTAACCTGGAACTCCCCGTCAGGAGTATTGTAGCCTTCTCTGCCCGTCGAGACTACTGAAACGCCGACGATTTGGTCGCCCTTGTAGAAATAGGCTCTCTGATTCTCAAGGTCTATCTTTAGACTCGGACGACCCATGACTCCATCATCGTTCCAATACGAAACCCCATCCCCGCTTTGCTCGCCTTTCCGGGAGTTATTGCTGATTGTCGAGACATTCGGATTCGTAGCACAACCAGCCAGAGCGAAGGCGCAAACGACGAGAATTTTATTAAAGAGATCCGTAAAGACCTTTCTTCTCTTAAATATCGCCGCTCAGTCGCGTCTCGGATTCCCGGCGCGGCATCAGGACCTACGCCAATGGGCCGGAATCTGAGGCAAGTCTTCGGCCGACTAGATCTTAGGATTTCGACTTCGGAGTAGAAAAATCCGGCGCTCGTGTTTTGGGAAATATTGTGAGGACTCAGTAACCAAGCTCGCGTCGCTGATGAATCCGCAGAGTGAATCTCGGATGAACGTCAGGTCAGACTCCTGATACCAAAAAGGATTCGGGCCACTAAGCCATCTCCAAACCGAGCTTCTAACGGCTAGGCGAAGATCGTCCCTTTTCGCTTCGCCGCGGACCGGCGGATGGTGCCTTGTGAGCGACGCGCCCAGCTCGACGTCTCTCTTTCGCCAATTCTTCGTCCCGAGCTTTGTGACCCGTGGCTTTAGAGCTCTGTTTAGTAACCGGTCGCACTTGCTTCGGGGTTTTTGCCGCAGAAGCCGGCTCCAGGGGACGCGACGGCGGAGGACTCGACGCGGCCAGATAGCGCGCCAAGCGCAATTGCTTCGCAAACTCCTCCTCCCGGACGAGAGGGGAAGGCAGCTCAGAGGGCTGATAGACGGCCGGAGCTTTCTTCCCCTCCCCCGCCATAGCGGGTTCCTGAGCAGAAGAAGCGTTGCCCCGGTCCCGTTTATCCTCCGCGATAAACAGCCGGATGGCCCGCATCAAATGTTGGGTGGAAATGTCGACCTCCCGTTCCCTGGAAATCTGGGCGATCCGGTGAACCTGATGCCGCGGTGGTGGGCCTCGAGGATCTCCTCCTTGCATTCTCTCAACGCCTCGATCTTGGCGGATTTGCGGAACCGGCCGCCTTTCGAGCTGCGGGCAACCTGAACAAGATAAGCGGCAGCGGATTTGAGGAGATTAGGATCAGGATCAGTCAAAGCGAGTCATCGCGTGTTTTTTCAGAGTTTATGATAAACAGATGGCAAATTAGCGATCAAATTGATGATCACAATAGAGGAGCTGGCCGCCATATCCAGAAGCTTCTTGGGGTGGGATTTGAGACGAAAATCAGGATCTTAAGGATGGAAGCCGCCGCAGGCCGAAGAATGGATTCGGACCTGCACGATGATCAACGGCGATCCGAATGAACTCCTGCGCGAGATTCACTCCTGGATGCGGAATCCCGCTCAAAAGCTGGTTAGAAGATTAGCTATCCGGCTAAGACTCTGAGAACTATTGATGGCCGTCGTGTGGGTTTTTTAGGTTAAAAAGATCGATCTCAACCGACAGTTTGTCATACAGCAATCGCTCAAGCTCGGCGTGCGGCACCAATCCCTGTCCTATCTGTTTTTCGAGACTTGCTTGCGCTTCATTGTAAACGTCCAATTGTCGTTGCAAGACTTGGGTTTTCTCCTCCGGTTTGTCGTAGAGGTCTGCTTCGGCG
>JAFAIO010000220.1 GCA_019236675.1 Verrucomicrobiota bacterium | reverse complement strand
GCCTGACTGATGGCTCAACATCTCGAAAAAATCTTGGCTCATGCCGAGCGACAACTTGTTTCCGAAGGCAAGGAGCGGCTTCGAGAAAGACTGAACCTCTACAAGAAGTTCCTTAAGCTCGAAGAGCATCGTCTACGGTTGAAGCATTACTCGGGGGCCGGGGGATTGGAAGTGGTCCGGGACCGGGCCACCCTGCTCGACGTTGTCCTCGGGCATCTGTTCGAAGGGGCGGTGGAATTTTCCCCATTTGCAACCCAAACGCCGCCAGTTGCACTGTTAGCTATCGGCGGATACGGCCGAGGCGAACTGAATCCGTACAGCGACGTCGACATATTGTTTTTGCATGAGACCGGAAAGATCCAGCCCAACGCCGCCGACGTCATCGAGCAGGTTCTTTACATGTTATGGGACGTTGGGTTCAAGGTCGGACACGCGACTCGTTCGATACAGGAGGCCAATCGACTGGCTAACTCCGACGTTCTCACGAAAACATCACTGCTCGAATCCCGATTTCTGGCGGGCAACCGGAATCTGTATGCAAAATTTCGCCGTGACTTCTTTGAGCATTGCGTTCGCGGACAAGTAAGCGCGTACCTCACGTGGCGTTTGGCTAATCAGGAAGAACGCCATCGCAAATACGGCGGCTCTGTTTTCATGCTGGAGCCGAACGTCAAGAACGGGTGCGGCGGTTTACGCGATTACCAGAACATGCAGTGGATCTGCTATTTCCGGGACGGCGTGATGAGCACGGCGAAATTGGTAGAGCGCAAGTACATTGCTGAAAGTGATCGGCGGGCGATTGACCGGGCGTATGATTTTCTTCAGCGGGTTAGAACCGAGCTGCATTACATCAATAAGAGACCGGCCGATGTGCTGACGCTTTTTCTGCAGGGCCAAGTAGCCAACCACTTTAATTATCCGCAGAAAACGGTGGTGCGGCGAAGTGAAGCCTTTATGCGGGACTATTTCCAGCACGCTCGTACGATCTACCTGACTACCACTCGAATTACCGAGCGGTTTCTTCTGCCTGAGAGTACACCGAAAGATTCGCGCCCGATCTTCGGCTTCTTAGCGAAACGCAGACTAAAGACTGAGCATTTCGATGGATTCTATAGTCAAGACGGACTTATCTACTATGAAAACCGGGACATTTTTAAAGATGATCCGTTCAGGTTGTTGCGGGTTTTTCTCCACGCCCAACAGCGAGAACTGGACCTGAGCCCGGAATTAGAGCAGCTGATTGGCCGCAGAACCCGGCTGATCAATCGAACGTTCCAATATTCGCGGGCTGCCCGAGAGACTTTTCAAGCAATCCTTTCACGCAAGGGTCAGGTAGGCCGGATATTGAGGATGATGCATGAAGTCGATGTCCTGGGGCGATATTTTCCGGAATTCGGAGAAATCACCTGTCTGGTGCAACATGAATTCTTCCATCGCTATACGGTCGATGAGCATACATTGCAGTGTATTGAAAAGCTGGACGAGCTAATCGACACCACGGATCCCAAGCTGGCCGATTATCAAGTTCTGTTTAGAGGGTTGGAAGATCCATTCGTTCTCTATTTGGCGTTACTGCTCCACGATACGGGGAAGGCAGCCAGCGCCCGCCACCATTCCGAGGCTAGTGCTCTCAACGCCCAAAAGGTGGCAGCTCGGTTGCAACTCTCGCCCGAACGACGAAGCCGTCTCATTTTGCTGGTCGATCATCACCTCACGTTGTCCGAGATCGCTCAACGACGGAATATTGAAGACCCCGCAACCATTGCGGCCTTTGCGGAGAACGTGCGCAACCAGATCAACCTGGACTATCTGATGTTACTAACCTTGGCTGATGGCCAGGGTACGAGCGGACAGAATTGGTCGGATTGGAAAGAAACCCTCGTTTGGCAACTATATAACGCGGCTACCAGTTATTTGCGGGATGAAGAGGAATTCTTCAAGCAAGCTCGCATTGAGCGGGAGGATCTTCGACAAGCGGTATCCAAACGAATGGCCCGCGATTTTGGAGAAGAGATAGCGGTTCATTTCGAATCGATGCCGGAAAGATACTTCCAGAGTGCTCAAGTTAACGACATTATTGGACATATCCGTTTGGTTCGAACCTGGTTAGAAGCCCGGTTTAACGACCCAACGGCAGCGTTGAGTGCCGCCATTCGCTGGCAAGACAAGCCGGACCAAGGCCATAGTGAGGTCTGGATTTGTACATGGGATCGGGTGGCTTTGATGGCGAAAATAGCAGGCTCATTTGCTACGGCCTCTATCAATATTTTGAGCGCAGACGCTTATACCCGGGACGACGATATTATGTTGGGAGTTTTTCGGGTTTGTGACCCGAACTTTCAGCCTGTCACCGAGGAATCCGAACGAAACCAAGTCGAATCGGTTCTCGGGCAAGCACTCAGCGTACCCGAGTTCGACTTTGGTCCGCTCCTTCAAAAAGCACGACGGCGAATTATCTATCAAGTAAGCGCGGAGATTGAACTTCCTACTAAGCTGACCATTTCTAATGAAGTGCATCCGGCCTATACCGTGATTGATCTCCAGACCGCGGATCGCATGGGATTGTTGTATGATGTGCTTCGTTGTTTTGCGGCGGTTCAAATCAATATCGCGCACTCCAGGATTGCCACGGAGAAAGGGGCTGCGTTCGATAGCTTTTATGTGAATGACGCCGAAGGTAGAAAATTGAGCAATCAACCCCTGATCGCCCGACTTCGGGCAAGCCTGCTGACCGCGGCAACCGGGGTTAATATCAATGGAAGGCCCTGACGATGCCGTGAACGCCGGGAGCGAGAGATGCTGAACTGGGGAGTTCTCCATGCGTCAACATAGGGCGCAGGACTGTCTGTCCCGTAGGGACTATAAGATGGTAGCCAGGCATGAAATGCCTGGAAACGTGGTGTTGGTAAGCCCGTCCCGGAGGGTACGGTATGATCGGTTGACGCCCGTGTCCGATTGTCTTGGACGGTGCATAAACCCGAGCTCCGTCAATCACGCCGTTCCCTACGGGACGGATCATGTTCTGGCATTTTCCAGGCATTTCATGCCTGGCTACTATCATCTTGTCCCTACGGGACAGCGGTTCCGGCGTTCCCGGCGTTTCTAATTTCGGCGTTGCTCATGAACCCATTACGGTTCTTCTATCACCTGGTAGTTCGGGATGCCCTTCGTCATCCTATTCTCACTTCGATTAATATTCTGAGTGTTGCCTTAGGGGTGGCTGTCTATCTAGCGATTCAAATTACTAACTACAGCGCCAATCGGGCGTTGGCGGCGAGCGTCGACGTGGTCGCCGGGCGAGCCAATCTGGAAGCGGAGGGGGAGATCGATGATACAATATTCCCGGAACTGCAGAAAGTGCCGGGCTGTGTGGCCGCGACACCGATGTTGGAGAAGATAGTCACTCTCCCGGATTATAAGGGTGAATATCTTCATCTGCTCGGCGTCGATCCGTTCACCGATAGCGAGTTCCGCACCTTCGAGGTTAAAAAGCTTGGCAGCCCAAAAATTGATAGTGACCGCTGGTTCAGTGACCCCAGCGCGGTTGCAGTAACAAAGGCTTTTGCTCAATCTCATCACCTCGAGACCGGCGGCACTTTTCGAGTGCGTCTAGGTGAGAAAGTGAAATCGCTGTCGGTGGCGTTTCTGTTAGCTGCGCCGGAAGGCGATTCTCATTTGGCTGCCATGGATATCGGCTGGCTACAAGAGCTATCCGGCGATGCCGGGAAGCTGACCTCTGTGTTATTTCGAGTGAGCGATCCTCTCGACCCGGCGCCAGTGATCGCTCGCCTGAAACCGCTATTGCCAGCAACCGCGTCAGTTCAGAGCCCGCAATCGCGCAGTTCGCAGATCGAGAAGATGGTGGCAGGCTTCCAACTTAACCTAAGCGCTCTCAGCATGGCTTCCCTCGTTGTTGGCGTTTTTCTGATTTACAACACCGTCTCTGCATCCGTGGTTCGGCGACGCCCGGAGATTGGAATTCTGCGTTCGCTCGGTGTCTCTGGGAGCGGTGTGCGGCTGCTGTTTTTGGGCGAGGCCGGTTTTTATTCGATTTGCGGCGTGATTCTAGGGATCGCTCTGGGATGGGTGTTAGCCACGCGCTGTGTTGGGATAGTATCGGAAACGATCAGCAATCTGTATATCTTGACCAGCATTGAGCAATCCTATGTTCCTTGGGATCAGACTGTGGTGGTGAGTGTCTTAGGCTTGCTGACCGGCTGCGTTGGAGCTTGGGTCCCGGCTGCTCAAGCGGCAAACTTGCCTCCGTTAGGTGCTCTAAATCTAGGGCTGTTAATCGAAAGCAGTCAGCAGTTCCGGCCTTGGACGCTGATACTCTCTATCGGTTCTACCGTTCTTGCGGTGCTTAGCGGTTGGTTGGCGCTCTTGTGGCATATCCGGATACTCAGTTTTGCGTCCGCTGCGCTGGTGTTACTGGCAGCTTGTTTGCTTTCCCCGACTGTCACCCAAGGCCTTGGGCGTTTGATCGTCATCATTTTTTCACGGCAACACTTAGTCCGGCTGGCCGCTCAGAACCTGATTCGTTCGCTGTATCGAAACTCAGTTACCAGCGCCGCGCTCGGTTGCGCGGTTGCGCTGCTGGTCAGCGTTTCCATCATGATCTTTTCGTTTCGACTGACGCTAGATCGTTGGATGGGCCGGCGTTTGATAGCTGATATTTTCGTTACTACTACCGAAAATCAAATAGCCGGGTTCGATAGTTACATTAGCCCTAGCTTGATTGCATTTTTGCAGAGCTTTCCGGAGGTGCAGACCATGGCCAGTTATCGGGAGCTTCCGGTTACGATCAGAGGTGAGGATGTCACTCTGGGTGTCACCATGGAGTCACCTAGAAACTGCCCCGAGTTCGTGGGCGGTGGCGATGCGGAAAAAGAGAGAGCCTGGCATCAACCCGATAGTGTGATTGCTTCCGAACCGCTTGCCCGGCGGTTGGGATTAAAGGCTGGCAACCGGATTTTAATGTCTACACCGCTGGGAGAACGAGAGTTTATGGTCGCCGGGATCTTCTACGACTATACCAGCGATCAAGGTTTATTAATGATACAAAGACAGAATTTTGACCGCTTCTGGGGGGATAGCCGGGTGCAGGCGGTATCGCTTTATCTGCGGCCGGGATCTTCTGTGGAAGCAGTTCTTGAGCGGGCGCGAACATCATATCCGGGCGCAGAAGCTTACGCATTTCAATCAAACCGCGAATTGCGTGGAGTCGTAGAGCGGATTTTTGATCAGACTTTCCAAGTTACCAATTTACTGCGAGGGATCGCTCTCGCAGTCTCGATCATCGGGATTATTCTGAATCTCACCATTATTGTGAAAGAGCGGGAACGAGAGCTTGCTGTGCTGCGGAGCCTTGGTGGTTCTTCGCTTCAACTGTTGTTCCTTATTCTACTGGAAGCGTTTTTCCTGACCGTAGTGGCCGTTGTGTTGGGAATTATTGGTGGCTGTGCCCTAGCGATCGTCCTGACAGATGTGATCAACGTAACGTTTTTCGGTTGGACTATCCCGGTTCATTTTCCTTGGGCCGATATAGCCCCCATTGGAGCTTTATTAATCGGCGTCGGTATTCTAGCCGGGCTTTTCCCAGCTCTTTTGGCCGCGCGGGCTTCTAATCTTAAGGTGCTTCGCGGTATGGCGTGAGCGGAGCAGATGTGAAAAGTGAAAGGTGAAAGTTGAAAGGTAAGAGACAGTTACTCGCTTTTTTGCACCTGGTTGCCACGCTCATTTCGTTCCCGCCGGTGACGGCGATCCTCGCGTTCTCGGCGTTCGCAGAAACGACTGAGGGATGGAGGCTAGCCGAACCGGGCTACGAATTTCATTTCCCACAAGATCATGGCCCGCATACCGATTACCGGACGGAATGGTGGTATCTGACCGGAAACCTGCAAACCGCCGATGGAAGGGAATTCGGTTACGAGCTGACTTTCTTTCGTTATGGCTATCGATCTCCTGCGCAACGGAGCCCGGTTAAATCGCGCTTTGTGATGGATGATGTGAAGTTTGCTCACTTCACGGTCACCGACGTGCGAGCGAATAATTTTCACGTGGCGGAACGGACCAGTCGAGGAGCTTACGGTGATGCCGGCTTTCTTTTGGGATCACGTCTGGCTTGGATAGGTGATTGGGAACTGGATCTGGGACAACACTTTCAGGTGAAAGCTGAAAATGCCGGCTGCGCAATTGACCTGGAATTGACCCCGGAAAAATCACCGGTGCTTGAGGGTGAAAATGGCTATAGCCGGAAAGCTAGCGAAGGCGACCACGCGTCGGAATATTATTCGATTACTCGAATGCACACCGAAGGATCGGTAGTAATTGCCGGTCAGAAATTTCAGATCTCGGGGCGTTCGTGGTTCGATCGCGAATGGAGTACAAACCAGTTGGGGTCGAACCAGGTTGGCTGGAACTGGTTTGGTATTCAGCTGGACGACGGCTCCGACTTAATGATTTACCAGATTCGATTGCGCAACGGAGCCATTGATCCCTGTTCGAGCGGCAAGTGGATCGATCGCGATGGGCGTACTGTCGATATCGCGAATGGAGACTTTAGTCTGCAACCGACTCGCTTTTGGACCACGCCGGACAAACGGGCCACCTATCCAATCGGCTGGCGCCTTAAGATAGAAAAACTCGGACTAGATACCGAGATCAGCACGCCGGTCGAAGATCAGGAGCTGAATGTCGGAGTGAGGTATTGGGAAGGCTGTGTCCGGATTAAAGGGACGAGAAGTCAGCAGGTGGTGACCGGCAAAGGCTATTTGGAACTTACCGGCTTCGCGGGCGGGGCGGACTCGCTTGAAGCTCCTCCAGATAGCAGATAGCACATAGCAAATAGCAAACAAGGCGTTCTGTATTCAGCGCGATCGGCCGTCATTTGCTATTTGCTATTTGTTATTTGCTATTCGGTTATCGGGCGAGCTTCAGGCGAGTCCGAAAATCTACATGTCCGAAAACGGCGAGACAGACACCAGAAGGCGATCCATCTTGGCTGTACCATGAATTCGCACCAGTACTACGAAGCGCTCAGTGCCCGAGATCGGCGGTTCGATGGTGTCTTCTTTATCGGAGTTAAGACGACTAAGATTTATTGCCGTCCGATCTGTCCATCGCGGCGTCCGCATAAGCAGCACTGCGAATTCTTTCGACTGGCGGCGGCTGCAGAAGTTGCCGGTTATCGTCCCTGTCTGCGTTGCCGGCCTGAACTGGCTCCAGGCAATGCTCCGATCGATTCAGAGCAGAGGGTCGTTGGAGCCGCTCTGCGTTATCTCGATAGAATGGAAGAGGCAAACCAATCGATCCCGGAACTAGCGAGCACGTTCCGATTCTCTGACCGTCACTTTCGACGAATGTTAAAAAAACAGCTCGGTGTTTCTCCCATTCAGCTGATGCAGACTAGGAGATTGCTCCTCGCGAAACAATTGCTCACCGATACGAAACTCACCATGAACGAGATCGCCTTAGCGAGCGGTTTCAAAAGTTTGCGCCGGTTCAATAGCTTATTTAAGGAACGGTATCGGCTTTCGCCGACGGCCTTGCGGAAAGACTCTGGCAACGGTGGCAACGGCTCCCAATGCACGTTCCGTCTCAGTTATCGACCCCCTTTCTGCTGGAACAGCTTACTTCGCTATTTCCGCCGAAGATTTTATAGAGGAGCGGAATTCGTCAATGGAACCCAATATTGCCGAACGGTGATGATCGGGCGTTCGAAAGGATGGATCTTAGTAGAAGATGAACCAGAAAAACTGGCATTGAAGGTAGAAGTTGCTCCGGATTTGCTGCCGGTTCTATTGCCTTTGATCGCTCGGCTTCGGCGCTTGTTTGATCTTGATGCTTCACCTGACCCGATCTCTACTGTGCTCGGATCGTTAGCACTAAGAAACCCCGGACTTCGAGTGCCGGGCGCTTTCGATGGTTTTGAAATCGCGATGCGGGCGGTGCTCGGCCAACAAATTAGCGTACCAGCCGCCACCACGATCGCTGGTCGGGTAGTGGAGCGCTTTGGGGAACGAATAGAGACACCGTTTTCAGAGCTAAATTTTATAGTGCCAACCGCCGCCAAAATTGCGGCGGTGCCAGTTGCCGAATTGCGGCAAGTCGGGCTAACCGAAGCACGAGCGACAACGTTAGCTGGACTAGCCCGAGCCGTGGCAGAAGAGAAGATCAGTTTTTTGAATGTTATCTCTTGGGAAGAAAGCGTGAAACAAATGACTCTGGTGCCCGGGATTGGGCCTTGGACAGCCGGCTATATCGCCATGAGAGTGTTGGGTTGGCCGGACGCTTTTCCTCATCAAGATCTGGGTTTGCAAAAGGCGCTTTCAGTAAAGAAAGCAACGGATGCTCTTGCTTTGGCGGAACAATGGCGACCCTGGCGGGCGTATGCCGCCATGCAGTTATGGAATTCTCTGGAGGAACAACATGAACTATCAAGTCATCTATCATAGTCCGATTGGTAAGCTGAGGTTGGTATCGGATGGAGAATATCTGATTGAACTCCATTTCCGGACAAGTGCCGATAAAGCCGCGGCTGCGGTCGAGGTTGGACAAGAAAAAGTGAAGCCCTTTCCAGAAGTGATTCGGCAGTTGGACGAATACTTCGATGGGAGACGAACCGAATTTGATGTGCCTATCCGGTTCATCGGCACACCGTTTCAAGTCAGAGCATGGGAAGCATTAAAAACCATTCCATTTGGAGAAACGATATCTTACAAGGAAGAAGCCCGGCGAGTGGGCAGTGTCCCGCGTGCGGTTGGGCTTGCTAATGGACAGAATCCGGTACCGATCATCGTTCCATGTCATCGAGTGATTGGGGCGGACGGGAGTCTGGTAGGATTTGGCGGCGGGCTCGACCTTAAGCAAGCGTTGCTGAACTTTGAAGCTACGGTGCGGGATTTTGGTCCCCAGCCATTTGCTCCGTTAAAAAGCCGTTCCAAGGCAAAGAGCGCCTCTGCGCAGTGAGCCAAGGAAGCGCTTCCGCGGGGGCCGGGAAGGCAACGCCAATTCGCGCTTCTCAATAAAGTGTGCGGATCGCTGTGGAGCGCATCCGCTGGGCGAGCGGGTTGCGAACTCCCGGAGAGGTATTACAGGGACGCCGGCGTTGGCAGCCTCTTAAGGGGGATAACGCAGAACTTGACGAGCCACCCAATGTAACCGAAGCATTACGGCTATTAAAGGGCTCCATAGAGGGAGATATGATGATTGAGTGGGAAGATTATGAGAAGGCCGAGTATTATGTCGGGAAGATCGGCCCCGCAAAATTCGAAATTAACTCGGGTGTCGGTGGTATGTTTGGGGCGACGTTTTCATTCGCCGGCGACTGTTATGCGATCCTAAGCACGGCGAAGACCGTGGCGGAAGCGAAGCGCTTTTGCGAGTGGCTGGCACGGGGATACGGTTTAGATCGAGTAAAGGTCAGCCCAGCAAGTTCCGGATAGGAATAGCAGCAAAAAGACGCAATGTTTGTGGCTGAGCTCTCGAAAGAGTAGATGCTTCATCAAAGCTGGTTACGCTTCAGTACTCGGCCATCGAGCCAAGTTGGCCGGCACCAGTGAGCGTTGCCTCGCTTCCGCCTTCACAAAGCCTGCGGAGCGACAGGTTGCGAGGTCGAACCGGTCGGAACCGTAGGAACGTTCGCGGCCCTGCCTTTTTTGCTGACCGCGATATCTCACTTTTCGGTGATGCTTTCTGTGGTGCCAGGTAGGCTAATACTCTTCAGGCACCTGTGGATGCGGACTACTGGCCAGCTTGAGATCCGATCGCAGTGTCCTCGGCGAGAAATCGATCATAAACGTCCGTGTGTTTCTCGAACACATCTTTGTGACCTTTCGAGCAGAAACAAACGGTTTTGCCCTTGTAGTCGGTGCTGATAGAGCGGTCAGCGTCCTGCAGGCACACCGGGCACAAAGGATGCGCGCCAGTCAGTTCCGGCATCTTCGCGTAGACTTCATTCGAGTTCGGATCGAGCCATCCCTTGCCCTGATATTCCATGCCATCCGCAACCTGGACAGCGAGGTCGTGTCCGACATAACGCTCGACGACCCGCAACGCCAGATCGATGCCGGAAGAGATACCACCTGCTGAAGCCAGATTCCCGTCCTCAACAAATCGCGCGCCACGTCTCAAGTGAACATCGGGATACCTAGCGGCAAATCCGAAGAAGCCTCCATGATGACAGGTTGCGCTCTTGCCATCCAGCAGGCCGGTCTTAGCCAGCACGAAAGCTCCGTTGCAGACAGACATGGTCAAATCAGTGGCTTTCGACGCCCCTCGAATCCAGTCAAACATCTCGGTGTCTCCTACAGAGAAGTTCATTGCCGGAATTACGATGAGTTTCGGCTGCGGAGCAGACTTGAAATCGTAATCCGGGAGTACCTTCATTCCACCGCCTACGGTCACAGGGTCCTTGTTTTCCGCTACCATGTAAGGTGCAAAAAGCGGCCTTCCGTCCTTGGTAACAGCTCCGGCGAAGACTTCGAGTGGCCCGGCGAAGTCGAGCACCTCGGCATCTTTGCCCAGTACAAAGGCCACAGACAAATTCCCCGCAGCAGGCGCATTGAGCGGCGAAGGCACACTGCTGGACGAGTTCGTTACGGAAGTCTCCGCGACCGCCTTCTTGTAACCGCAGATGAGCCCAACTCCAAGGAGTGCCGTCTTCTGTATAAGTTCTCTTCTGTTCATTTGGATTTTCCTTTCATGTTCGAATCACGATCCACTGCTTAATTTTTGAACGTCGGACTGCTCAGTTCAGATCTGAAAAACGTTTGCGATAGTCGCTTGGTGCGACCCGCAAGACGCGCGTAAAGGCCCGGCGCAAAGCCTGGAGCGACCCGAAGCCGCAATCACCCGCAACCTTGTCGAGTAAGTCTCCGGATTCTTCGAGTCTTCGTCGGGCTGCTTCTACCCGAATTTTTTCGACAAAACGCGCTGGCGTCAGCCCCGTGTCTTTAAAAAAAACGCGGGCAAAGTTGCGCGGGCTCATTCCGGCTTTTGCAGCCAGATTCTCAACGCGCAAATCCTCTGCCAGGTGATCGACCGCCCACCAACGCAGGTCCTCAATCCGCTTGCAATCGGATGACTGGAGAGCAAGCGCCGTGCTGAATTGCGATTGCCCGCCGGCACGGCGGAGGTACATCACAAGTTCGCGTGCTACTTCAAGAGTGATCGGCAAGCCGAGATCCTCTTCCGCCAGCGCCAGGGCGAGATCCATTCCAGCGAGAACACCTGCCGAAGTGTAAATATTGCCGTCGCGAATGAAAATAGGTTCAGGATCGACAGTCGTTTTCTGGTAACGGCGGGCCAGCTCATCGGCCCATTTCCAATGTGTGGCCACTCGTTTGCCATCGAGCAAGCCTGCCGCTGCCAGAAGAAATGCGCCTGTGCATATGGAGCCGAGTCGTTCGACGCGCGCAGACATTTTGCGCAGCCAAGCGATAACGTCCTTGGCTAGGCTCGCCTTTTCTACTCCTGAGCCTCCTGCAACCAGGAGCGTGTGAACTGGACCTCGCACCGAGCGAAAGGTTTTTGCAGCGGTCAAACTCAGGCCACAGTTGGTTATGATGTTTTTTTTCCGGGTTGTACTCGCGAGCAGAACCTTGTAAGGCGGCTCGTGTTGAGGATGAGCGCGAAGAAAAATTTCGGCGGCTCTAACAAAAACCTGGTACGGACCGGTAATATCGAGAACCTGCGAACCCGGAAATGCCAACAATACGATTGTTTTCGTAGCTCTTTCGCATTGTAGAGTGCGTGTCCGCTTGTTCATACGAGGAGAATACCCCTGCACGCGGATGGCAGTAATGACAAAGAGGGGGCAATTACTGCCACGCGCTCTTTTTGCGGCTATTGCTCTTTTCGGCTATTCCAACCGCGCGATCGTCTCGTCATACGACGTGGTTGAGAACCAGCGGCGCCAGGCGGCGGTCCCAGCTGAACTATCAAGAACGATCGTATTAGGCCGAGGAGGAAGTGTATCGCTTGGCGGGTTTTGCCGGCAGTTAAAGCAAATGGTGCTTCCGATACGTTCAAAGAACTGGTTTTGTTCGCCTGGTGAAAAATGGACGTGACCACTCACGCACCAGGTCGGATGGAGTTTCTCCAAAATCAGCGATAACTCGGGATTACCCGCTTTAGGAATGGCCAATTGACTGTTGGCGGGTGGTTCATGGTGAAGAATGATCGATTTTCCAGGGCTCGGCTTCCATTGATCGACCCTTCCGTCCGCCCGGTAGGGACAGCAGACAACCGTTAAGGATTCGCCTGATTTCGTGCGCACAATTTTCTGATCGCCATCGACGGCGAACTGGTGATCGAGCTTTAACGCGTGAATCCAACGGGCCGCTTTTGCGTAATGAGCGATTACAGATAAATCCTTGCTCACAATGGGCACGCCGGGCCGCACTAAGATACTTCCGGGGGGCAGATCATGGTTCCCGGTGCAAAGGGCGACTGGAGTCTTTTGTCGAGCCAGGTCGGCAATCCAATCGTATAGAAAGGTCATCTGTGGGATTAAACCAGCCGGATGTTCCATGTCGAAGAAATCACCGGCGATACAGATCAGATCGAAGGAAGGCGCCTCACTTCGCAACCAATCAAACCAGGGACGCTGAAAATGCAGATCTGCGGTTAGGAGGATCTTCACGCTTTGCTGATGAAGACCAAAAGCATCGTGTTGGGCGGGGTTTGTTGCAAGAGAACGTCTGCAGGCTGAAGGGCGGGAGGGATCGTGCCAAGTAAGGAGCTAGGAGTCAGAATTCAGGAGCCAGGAGGAGAGGTCGCCCACGCCCAGGGTTAATGGATGGTTGCTGTATCCCAAAAGCAGTCAGTGAAGCAGTATTCAGAACAAGAGCATCACTGATCACTACCTTACTGACTACTTTTGCGGAAATCGTGGCCAGCAGTCCCTTCGCCTACGGCACCCTATGCCTCCTAGCTCCTGGACTCTGACTCCTGGCTCCTTCTTAACACAGCTGATAGTTCGGCGTGGTCATCATCAGCGTGGCCAACTCACGGATCGCATGGTCGTCAAAAGGGACGGCGTTGGTAGCGGCAACCTTCTCGAACTTTTCTAGAAGAACCGCTTCCGGTGTGGCTTGGAAGATCGCGAGACTAAGTTTTTCTACTACCCGACGAGGATCCTTTCGATCGTCGGCAGAAATGAACCTACCGATGGGGAGACCGGCTGTAAGTCGAGGGGGAGGCGTTGGCGCTGGCGGAGGTACTACCTGAGGTTCCGGTTTTTTTTGCGGCGCGGCAGGATTTTGCGCCAGCGTCCTCGTATTTGCCGTATCTTTGGCTGGGCCGCGAGTGTTTTCGGCTGAGACACGCATACTTTCCGGATCTCCACGCATCGCGTCCAGCGCCATCTGTTCCATGGATGATTCTATGGCGAGAGCTTTGTTTACTGGCGGCGTTGGACTTGGCGTAGGAGTGGCCGAAGGCGCTTTGGGTAGGCCGACCTGTTCGGGCAGAATTCCGTACACGAGTTCCCTGGCCAGTTCGTAGCGGTAAGTCAGGGTTGCGGTATTGATCCAGCTCTTGCCCCCGTCCCAACCTTTAACGTTGGGCGGGTAAAAGGGAGTTTGACCTAGTTGCCGATAAATAAAAACCAACGACTGTCCGCTGGGCAGCGGCAGGCCTAGCGTCCTTTGACCCTGTACCAGGAATTGGACCGGAGATTTAATGATAGAGTTGCGGGCTGGCGAGCTGAAAAATTCTTGGCTCGATAACACGATCTTCATGAATGGTTTCAGCTCATACTTGCAACGTAACAATTGGTCGGCCAGAGCGTCGACTAACTGCGGCGCTGGATCATCGTAAGCAAAGAAACGCCAGATCTTGTTAGCAATAAATTTTGCGCATTGCGGCTGAGACAGGACAATGTCGATGATTTGATCGCCGCGCCACGGTCCGGTTTTACCCAGGAAAGTCTTATCGGATGGATCGAATTGCCCGGCCACGAACCGAAACTGTTCCGCCGGGCCGACTACCCGATAGCCCGTAAAAGCGCGAGCAGCGGCTTTGACATCATCTTCCGTATAATGTCCCTCGCCCAGAGTAAACAACTCCATTAGTTCGCGGGCGAAATTTTCGTTTGGGTGCTCTTTCTGACTGGAGCTCAGATCCAGCCAATTGAGCATGGCCGGATCACATGAAATTGCTTTCACTAAGGTAGCAAAATTCGAAAGAGCGTAACGACGGATCGTTTCATTTTGCAGCCACATCCGGTAGGCTGAGACTTTGTCAGCGCTGGTGGCAAAATGCCCGTGCCAAAAAAGCGTCATTTTCTCGACTAACGGGGCAGGCGAGTGAGCCATGCGGAGCGTCCACCAGTTGATTAAGTCTGCCATGTGATCTGATTTTCGAATGTTCAGATCGCGTTGAACCTGAGCTTTCTCTTCAGGGGTAGCCGCCGGATTGCGGATCCTTTGTAACAGATCTTCATCGCGTGTTGGGTATGCCCATTCCGGTGGCGCCACGTTATCGGCGGTGGTCTGGAGGAGATGGTTCAGCATCGCTTCCATCCCTTGTTCAGACCATTTCTTCGATTCGTCTGGCGTTTGGCCGAATCCTGCTCTCAGAGCAAGATGAGCAGCGGCTTCCGCGCTCCAATAGTCTGATGGTAGTGGAGCTAGCATAACAGTTCAGAGTTTGCGGTTGTCAGTTTGCGGCTGGCAGTTGGTTCTCTCATTCGATTGGCTTATGCCTGGAGGGGAGCCACTTTGGATCGTGCCTGAAGATCTGGTGATATTCTCTCTGGCGTGAGGAAGGCCAAACATCGGTGTTAAACAGGCGGCTCCGGAAATTACTGCACGCGATGTTTTGTCTCATCGTGCCGTTCAGGGATTCTTGGTCCGTTCAAGGCGCCGCTAAACCTGGCATGCGTAGAAACGTTCGCGGGAGCCGCCTGTTTAACGAGGTTTTTGGTCATACGCGCCCCCGGACAAATATTACGGGCTTTTTAGGGAACGATCCAAAGCGGCTCCCCTCCAGGTCGTGGGCGCTCCCAATGCTACACAAAAGAGAGCGCGGCGAAATCGTGCCCCAGGATCTTCGAGGCGGGCGCTTTCATCCAGCGGTTCAGGACCGTCGTGTAGACAGCTCTAAAGTCGACGGTATGAATCAGGTCACCTTGGTCGAGTTTGCTCAACGAAGGATGGTTCCCGTAAAGCCCGGGCTTAACCGTACCTCCACAAATAAACATCGGAGCGGCTGTGCCGTGGTCTGTTCCTTTGCTGGCATTCTCCGCTACCCGGCGACCGAATTCGCTGAATGTCATGACCAATACTCGATCCCAAATCCCCTTGGAGGTTAGATCGCTAGAAAAGGCCGACAAGGCATCCGCTAACTGTCCGAGTAGATTGTTGTGCGAATTCTCTTGAGCGTTGTGGGTGTCATAGCCGCCTTGGCTAGCGTAATAAACTCGGGTTGGTAATCCCCCGCTGATCAGCCGGGCGATAAGAGAGAGTTCATTCCCCAACGGCGTCTTTGGATAGACAGCTTCTGGTTTGGTCCGTTTCAGAATCGCCTCAATTTTGTCAGTCCCGACCTGGGCGTCGAGCGCTGTCCGTTGCAGGTATTCGACAGCGCTAAGGGTTGGTTCGCTAGGACCGTTGATCGATCCAATCGAAGCTCCACTGGTGAGGTCGTGATCCTGCGTGATTCCGTTGAGCTCGTTAAAAACCTGTTGCTCCGAAGCATCTGCCTCTTTACCGAAACCTAACCTGCCTCCGGGAGTCATGGCGATCCCGGTGTTCTTCTCTGCTGTAAATGTCTGTGGCAACTGGCTCCCTATCGTAACACCAACGGTGGGATCTTCGCCGGCACAACAGTTGTCAAAATAGCGACCGATCCACCCGGTCTTCACATATTTGTCGGCATCAGACGCGGTCTGCCAGATTTCAGTCGATCGGAAGTGCGAGCGATTGGGATTAGGGTACCCGACACCTTGAATGACGGCGAGTTTACCTTGATCAAACAGGTTTTTTAGCGGCGCCATGCGAGGGTTAAACCCAACGTAGCCGTCCAGACTCAGGACTTTGTCTCGAGGAATGTTGATCGTGGGCCGATCGCGATAGTAGAGATCGTCAGCGAAAGGAACTAACGCATTGAGGCCGTCATTACCACCGGCAAGCTGAAGGACCACCAGAATCGGATGATCTTTGCCGGTGGCGATTTGAGTAGCTGTCTCTGCCGCCTCGGCGTTCAATAAAGAAAAGGTTCGTTCGACAAAAATGGGAACTGTCCAACTTAATGCCGCCCCTAAGATAGAGGTTCGCAGAAAATGGCGTCTGGTAAGTAGATCGGGTTCTTGTGACATACTGGCTAGCACACTTGATAGTTAGGGGTCATCATCATGAGCGCGACCAGATCTCTGATCGCGTCGTCGGCCAAAGGAAGCGGTTTAAGTTTGGCCACAGCTAAGATCCGGTCGAACAACTGCGGATCTGGCGTGGTTTGAAAAGCCCGGGCGCAAATTTTCCGTACGACTGCTTCTGGGTCTTTTCTGTCCTCAGCCGTTACCAGTTGGTCGACCGGTAGGGCGGGCAGGCGTACGACATTCAGTGCCGTTGAGCTTGCCGTCTGGGTGGTAGGGGACGTCTGCGCTGATGGTGAAGCTTGTGCTAAAGGTGAGGGCTCGGCAGATGGTGCCGCGAGTCGCGGTTTTGCGGGTTGAGGCTCGTTCACCAATCTGATCCCTAGAACCAGTTGTCGTGCTAATTGATAGCGAAATGTCAATGTAGCTGTGTTAATCCAGCTCTTGCCTCCGTCCCAGCCCTTTACGTTGGGCGGGTAGAATGGGACTTGACCCAACCGCTGGTAAACGGCGAATAAGGTGCGTCCGCTCGGGATGTTAACTCCGAGGGTACGGCCGGATTCGACAACGTATTGAACGGGACATTTCACGATGGCATTCCGAGCGTGCTGACTATAGAATTCTTCTGACGAAAAGATCGTCTCCAGCAACGGGCGGATCTCATAGTTCTGCCGAAATAGTTCGGCCAACTTTTCAATGAGTTGCGAGTCTGGATCTTCATAGGCGAAGAACTTCCACAACTTGCTGCTGATAAATTTAGCAGCGACAGGTTGTTTCAGAATAATATCAATGATCTTATCGCCATTCCAGTTTCCGCTTTGCTGCAGGAACGTTTTGTTGCCGCCATCAAACTGATTTTTGACAAAGCGGAATTGTTCGAAACGATCGATGCGATAGCCGGTAAAGGCGCGAGCAGATTCTTTAATATCGGCCTCGCTATAATTTCCTTCACCTAAGGTGAACAGCTCCATGAGCTCACGGGCGAAATTCTCGTTGGGATGCTCCGCGTGACTCGTTGCCAAATCGAGATAGACCATCATGCCCGGATCGCGCGAGATCGCTTTGGTCAGGGTTGCGAAATTTCCGAGCGCATGTTGGCGAAAGGTTTCGTTCTGCTGCCAAAGCTTGTACGATGAACGTACTTTGAAACCGCTGGTCGCGAAATGACCATGCCAGAATAAAGTCATTTTCTCTATCAACGGCGCCGGCGTGGTGAGCATCCGTTGTGTCCACCAGTTGATCAGCCCATACAGTTGCTGATTGGTGGCTTGGCGTAAGGCTTGACGAGCCTGCACTTGCCCCTCCGGGGAGGTAGCTTCCTGTACTCGCTCCCTCAACTCGGCGAACTGGTTGGGGACCACGCAGCTTGGCGGAGGCGTGGTGTCGTTCGCTGGATGGAGCAACTCCTGCACGGTTGCCTCCATCCCCTGATGGGTCCATTGTTCCAATCGAGAGGGCGATTCACCAAATCCGGCTCGAGCCGCCAGATGGGCTGCCGTATCGTATGTCCACTTCTCTTTAGACAGCTGACTTAACATACTCGAATTGTGACTCTCATCTGGTTTTGGCCCGTACAAGCGTCACCTGCCCGCAGCTTGTTCACCGACCGCCCTATGCGCTTCTTTAGAAACAGCTCAATAAGTGAAACTTTGAATGATTAGAGCTTCCTGGTGGCGGCCGCGTTTACCGTAAACCGGTCTTACTGCGGGCGACCGGTCGACCGGACACGCGGGAAACTCCATGTAGTGGATTGACGCGCCGGGTTCTGAGAGGTTTCAAAGAGAATCCTTGAAAAGCCGAAAGAATCCTTTAAATGCGCCTGTCCGGTAGGGACGAGCTCCTGCTCGTCCGGGTGTGCCAGAGGAAAGGCAAATCGAGGGCAAAGCGCGGATGAGCCGGAGCTCATTCCTACTGTGACAAACGGGCGAGCAGGAGCTCGTCCTTACCGGGCTTTATGCGGTTTATAAATCTGACGCGCCAGAATGAAATCGGCGCTAACTCTTATTTCCTGGAGATTGACCGACGCAAAATCATCCTAGATGCGGGCCTGCATCCAAAAAAATTTGGGGAAGAGGCTATCCCGAATTATCGGCGTGTTGGGGATGGGGAAGTAGATGCTGTATTCATTAGCCATGCGCATCAAGATCACATTGGGTCACTTCCGATCCTGACTCGGCGGCAACCACAGGCCAAAGTCTTTCTGACTCCGGCCACAGCGCGGCTGACCGAGATCATGTTGCATAACTCGGTCAATGTGATGTCGCGTCAGCGAGACGAGTTAGCCTTGGGTAGTTATCCTTTGTTCACGCACCGCGAGGCCGATCAATCAAAAGACCTCTGGCATGAGGTCGGCCTTGGGCAACGCTGGAGTATCGACGGCGAACGCCTCGGGGCTAACGGATCGGAGCTGAGTTTCGAGTTCTTTTATGCCGGCCACATTCTTGGGTCCACCGGCATCTTGTTCCGAAATGGCGAGCAGAAAATCTTTTATACGGGTGACGTTAATTTTTTAGACCAAACATTGCAGAGACGGGCGGAATTCCCAACCGAGCCATTGGACGTCTTGATCATCGAGACGACGCGTGGCGATCGCGCTTTGCGACCTAACTATTCGCGCGCCGGCGAAGAAAGCCGTTTTTTACAATGTGTTCTCGACGCATTCGATCGAGGCGGCTCAGTCTTGATCCCCGTGTTTGCCCTGGGCAAGACTCAAGAGATCCTGGCCCTGTTGCATCGGTTCCGATCCAGTGGCGCGTTGGAAGCGCCGATTTATATCGGCGGTCTCAGCACAAAAATTACGATCGTTTATGATCAGTTGGCATCCAATTCGCAACGTTCCCTGCCAGGTCTCCAATTATTGGGAACATTATCTCCCTTTGTTCTTAACGGGCGCGACGTACCTACCACTCAGATCCAGCGTAATCGGCTGTACGTGCTTTCCAGCGGAATGATGACGGAGAACACATTGTCTAATCAAATGGCGACGCGTTTTGTCGACAGGCCGGAACAATCTATTTTCTTCGTTGGTTATGCCGATCCTGACTCACCGGCGGGAAGGCTAAAAGCGGCGGATGACGGCGCATTGCTGCAGATAGAGCAGGGTGCTTCTCGCTTGCCGGTGCTTTGCGCGCGAGAAGAGTTCGACTTCAGTGGACACGCCCCTCGCGAACTTCTGATGGATTACATTGTGAAGACGACGCCGAAGACAGTCATTTTGGTTCATGGCGATCCTCCGTCGTTAGATTGGTTCAAAGACGCGATCGCAACAGCATTACCGGCGTGCCAAGTCATTATTCCCGAGCCGGACAAGGAGTATGAGTTGTGGTAGGGCGATGCGGCGATATGGGCGATAGGGCGAATTAGGGCGAAAAGCGCTGTGGCTGCGAAGCGGCGACTTAGTTTAGTCCGGCGGCGGTCGAACGAAAGCAAGACTGAGCGCTTCGCGCTTCTATCGCCGTTTCGCCGATTCGTCCTATCTCGCCTCAGGCATGATCGTGATCTTCGTGCGTTTTTCGATCGCACGGCGAGCTAACCGCGGCAAAAGGACGACCAGCACAATTGTGGCCGCTAAGCTCAGCACTAGTAACGCGATTTCACCGCCGCCCTTGTTGAGGTTTCCTGAGGCTAACGCCTGCAGGCCGGCCTTCCCGGCGGAACCGAAGTGAGTGAATAAGATCAAACCGGGGATCGCACCCAGGAAACTAGTAACGAGATAAGGAAGGAACGGAACAGCCGTGAGGCCATAAAGATAATTGGCCAAGCCAAACGGAATTGGGCATAACCGAAGAAGAAAGACAATTTTCCAGCCTTCTTCCGCGATTGCTTGGTCGATGGCTGCAAAGGTCGGTCGTTCCTTTAACTGGTCGGCCAAATCTTTGCGCAAAAACAGACGAGCAATCAAATACCCGGAGGCCGCACCCAGGATAATACCAACCGCGGAAGTCAGTAAGCCCAGAGAGAAGCCAAAAACTGCAGACGCAGCGATGACGAAAGGGCTGGCGGGCAGCAAACAGAGGCTTGAAGCCGCGATTAGGATCGCGAAGATAGCAGCGCCGACTACTCCCAGTCCTCCAAGCCACGCGGAAACATGCTCCAGCGCCGGCACCAAAGGAAAAAAATAAGTCGCGATCGCCAGTACGATCACCGTACCTACTGCGACGAGCAACTTGGCCTTAATAGACGACAACACACGATACTAATGGCTAGCATCCGACGGACCTCGACCCGCCTCGCCTGCTTTCACACCGTAATTACTTTACAATGTGGGTATTTACCAAACGCGTCAGCTCGAACATGTCGACTTCTTTCTTGCCGTTAAAAACGACTTCGAGCGCTGCGTCAGCTTTGATCTGCTTTTTGTCTTGGAGCTTGTGCTTTTTGATATATTCCCAAACTTTTTTGGTAACTTCAGTTCTTGGCAGCGGAGCGGACCCCACGATTTTTGCCAGCGCTTCATCGGGTTGGACCGGTTTCATGAACGCGCTGTTTGCTTTGCTTTCGTTGGACATAGGATGGCTTTAAAAAAACGGCTATCGGCAAATCAAACATAAATTC